>DASVVM010000051.1:0-1531 GCA_036386555.1 Allosphingosinicella sp. | reverse complement strand
AGCCGGGTTCCGGCCAAGGGGAGGGGGCCAGGTCAGGGGTTCCCTGCACCTGGTCCGTCGACGAGATCTCAGCGGGCTCGCGTGCGTGGCGTCAAGCCATCGGCATGCGCGGCTCGACGTCCGGTTCCAAAGCCTGCGCCTCCGTCTCGTAGGCATCGGCGTGTTCGAGCATCTCGGCGGCTATCGATTCGTCCGCGTCCGCGGCCAGTTTTCGAAGGTTTTCGGCCAGGCGCCGAAGTGTAGGAGCGTCACGCATGCCCACAAATCCCTGTTCGTCCCCCGCCGATCGCTCCTATTCCGGATCAACCTCGCGGTCACCAGCCATTATCCTCCTTTGCCCGATTCCCTGGCTCGATTCGTCCGTCACCCGATATAACGGCAGGGCATTCCGGACCGCTGCCAAGGCCGCAATCAAGCCACTCCGGCGGTATCGAACAGCACTCGCGAATCGAACGCCAGCCCAATCAGCCCGTCGGCGCTCCACTTCACGGTCGCGGGAACGAGAAGGCCGCCCTCGAACCGGACCTGGACGCTGTCTCCAGCCTGAAGCCGCGCCGGAGCATCGCCCATCAGCCCGCCGGCGGAGAGGTTGTGGATCGCGAACTCGTGCGGCGAGTCGTCGATCAGAAGCTGCAGCGTCCGGTCCGCGACGGGCACGCGCTCGTGCCGGCGCCGGTTCGAGCCCTTTTTGGTCTCGACCGGCGCGGCGGACTTCGCGGAGCCGACCCATTTGGCCTCCGCGAGCGCAATCGCGGTCCCGCAGAACGCGCATTCCGCCGTCTGCCGTCCGACATGCCACTGAGCGCGCCCGCAGCCGGGGCATCGGTTGGTCTCCTCCGCCCGATAGACGACGTGGTGCCCCCGCCCCGCGAGGTCCGCCTCTAGCGTTCGCTGGTCCCGAGAATATATGCTGACCGCGCCCATCCGTTGGTTCTCCGAGCCTGTGGCGGGCCGATCGCTGACCGACCCTGAGACGGGCTTACGGTCAGAAGTTTGCGGAAGTCCTTACGCGCCCTCAATTTCTCCCAGGCGTCAGGTGTTGATCCTTGAGAGGCCTGGTTTGCGGGGTCACGGAGAGCGGGGATGGATTGAGGTCGCGCCTGCCCATTCCGCGCAGATCGCTTCTCGGCGTTGCGGTGAGGGAGCAGATCAGCCAGATGTCGCTGATGGATCCAGGAAGCTCAGGCCGCATCATCTCGCAAGGCATTGGCCGGGCGCTGCTGGGCTTGGCGGCGCTGGCCGCCGCCGCTCCGGTCGCCGCCATGCCGCCGCCGCTTCGACTGCCGGTCGTGGTGGTATCCGAAGATGCGGAAGCTCAGGCCTTGGCCGAGGCGTTCATGACCTATCTCAGGGAGCATGGCTATTTCGCGCGCGAAAGCCCAAGTCTGGAGCGAACCGCGCTTTGGCCGTGCCTGCGCGGAAAGGCCGATCAGGAGGCGTGCATTCGGAAGCAGCCGGGATGGAAGGCTTCCGGCGCCGCCGTCGTCGTGATCGTCTCCGGCCCGGACGCTCGGACCTGGCGCTGCATAGG
>DASVVM010000050.1:0-19344 GCA_036386555.1 Allosphingosinicella sp. | reverse complement strand
CAGCATCGGACCGATCCGCTCCCACTGCCGCTCGCTCACCTCGTACCGCTTGATCCCCATCACAGTCTCCGCCGTCAAAAACGGAGCCCTATGAATCAAACATCAGCCGATTTGGGAATCCTGAATGTCGATACAGCCTAGGAGAACGAGCCGCTGACTGTTCGACTCGCCCGGACCCTAATCGACGACGATCCGCCCGGTCATTCCGAAGGTCTTGTGGAAAGCGTGGGTGCATCTGAGCGGATAGACGCCCGCTCTGGGGACGAGCGCGATGTCGATGCTCTGCCGGCCGCGCAGGTCGACGCTTCCCTTGCCGACCGCGCCGCGATCCTGAGACCTCACCTGCGCAGCCGCGAAGAAAACCGGGGCGGTGAAGTCGTGGCCTCCCGAGCCGGTGTTGACCAGGTGAAGGATCACGGGACGTCCGGCCCGCAGCCGCAGCGTCGAAGGCGTGAAGTCGAAGCTGGACAATTTCACCTCGACCCGCTGGGCGCGGGCCCAGTCCGGCGCCTGGGCATCGGCCGCGGCGGCCGGCGCGAGACAGAAGGCGAAGGCGAGCAAACGGAAACGAGACATGCGGTCTCCTTTCGACCGGGAGCGCTTTTCCTGGCCCGGCTTATAGCATCGCCCGGCGGGCGACACGATTCAGCCCTGGACGACGATCTCGGTGCGAAGCGAGTTGGCGATGAAGCAGCGCTCGTGCGCCTCATGGTGGAGCCGCGCCAGCACCTCGTCATCGGGAGCCGCGCCCAGGAACTCGATCTCGGGCCTCAGCACGATCCGGATCATCGCCACCCGCCCCCTGTCGTCCTTGCCCATCGTGCCGCGCGCCTCGTCGCGATAGGCGGCGACGTCCAGCCCGGCGTCGCGCGCGAGGTGGAGAAACCAGAGCATGTGGCAGGACGAGACGGAGGCGACCAGCGCCTCCTCCGGATCGACGCCCGCCGGATCCGACATGGGCGCGGGCACGACGTGCGGCGAGGCCGAGGCCGGGACGACGGCGCCGCCGTCGAAGGTCCAGCTGTGAGCCCGGCTGTAGCGACCCTCGCCAAAATCACCGTCCGAGCGCCAATCGATCGTCGCCAGATAGTCAGCCATCGAAAGCTCCTAATCTATTTGCCTCTTAATTCCTCCCCGAGATTTCTCGGGGAGGGGGACCATGCGAAGCATGGTGGAGGGGCCTTGCTGACTCCACGGAACCCCTCCACCGCGCTTCGCGCGGTCCCCCTCCCCCGGAAATCCGGGGGAGGATTTCAGAGAGAATGATGCTCGACCCGAGAACTATCGACCTAAGAGCTCGCCTCCACGACGGCCCGGAGCGCCGCCTCGGCGTCCAGCATCGCCTGCCGGCGCGCCTCATGCTCGGCTTCGAGGGAATCGAGGTCGCCGCCGCAGAAGCGGCACTCCGGCGATTCCCAGCCGACGAACTGGCGGCAGCCGCGGCAAAGCCGAAGCCGGCCCGCGACCCGCCCCCGCTCAGCCATTGACGAGGATCCGGTCCCGCACCCGCTCGGCCGAGGCGCCCGGAACCGGCTCGACGACGATCTCGAACTCGCCGTGGTCGAAGGGCAGGCCGGCGGCGTTCTTCACCTTGACCAGCCGTTCGCGAAGCCCGGCCTTGTCCATCTCCAGGGCGCGATAATGGCACATCGGATTGTTGCCCGGCCGGCCGAACAAGGCGTGGGCGGTCCAGGTGCAGCCGGCCATGCAGACCTCGGCATAATAGCAGCCGTGGCAATAGCCCCAGAGGTCGTCGACGGTGCGCCGCCGGGTCATTGCGAGCGGTTCGGCCGTCTCCCAAATCTCCCGCAAGCTCTTGTCGCGGACGTTGCCGCCCGCATAGACCCGCGGCAGGCCGGGGCAGGACTTGATCGTCCCGTCCGCCTCGATCCCGAAGATGGTGTCGCCGGCGTTGCAGCCGTGCCAGTGGATCTCGTCCTGGATGACGTTGCGGATCGTCGATTCGTAAGGGCCGTAATAGCCGATATTGTTGGCCGGCTGGATGAACAGGCCGCGCTCGCGGGCCTCGAGCGACAGATCGGCGAGCAGAGGCATCAGCTCGAGCATGTGCCAGGGCTGGAGCAGCAGGTCCGGATTGTCCGCCGCATTCCCCATCGCGACCGTGATGGCGAGCTGCCAGTTGGTCGCGCCCGCGTCGATGACGATGTCCATCAGCTCGCGCAGCTGCGGCATCGAGCGGGTGTTGATCTGGGTGTTGACGGTGGCGACCATGCCATGGAGCGACGTGTTGCGAAGCGCCGCCAGCGCTAGCTCGTACGAGCCCGGCACTCCGCGGACCTCGTCATGGACCTCCCTCAGCCCGTCGATCGAGATGCCGACGCCCTGAAGCCCCGCCGCGGCAGCCTTGGCGAGGCGCTCCTCGGTCAGGTTGCGTCCCCCGCTCTGAAGGCCGCACTCCATGCCCGCGGCCCGGACCGCGGCGACGATCTCGAGCCAGTCCTTGCGAAGATAGGCTTCGCCGCCGATCAGCCCGACGTCGCGCGTGCCGAGCTCGGCCATCTGGGCGATAAGGTCGAGGGCTTCCGCCGTGCTGAGCTCGTCGCGGCGCCGGCGCCCGGCGCGCGATCCGCAGTGGGAGCAGGCCAGATCGCAGGCGAGAGTGATCTCCCAGACGATGCTGACCGGCACCCGGTTGGCGGAATCCTCGACCCCCGCATAACGGACGGGAAGGTCGTCCAAGCGTTATTTTCCGACTTTGGCGATCGCCGTTTCGAGATCGCCGACCATCTTGTCGATGCCGGTCTTCTGAATGTCCTTGGCGGCCTTGAGGAGGACCTTCATCCGGGCGAGATCGCCGCGGCTCACCGCGTCGCGGATCGCAGGCTTATAGAAGACCAGCCCCGGATCCTTGATCACGGCTGGGCGGGTCGTCGCTCTGACCGGCTTCGGAGGTGTTCCCATTTCGCTTCTCCCCTCAAGTTCGAGTCGGAACCGAAAGGATAAGCTCGAAAATCCCGTGGGCGCCCTCAAATTACATCCGAATCGGATGTATCGGCGATCCGACCCGCTCAGGCCGCGGTCTTCTCCAGGAAGGCAGCCTCGCGCTCGACCCAGCCCGCGAAGCTCGGCCGTGCGAGCATTCGGTCGGCGAAGGCCGCCACCTTCGGATATCGCTCCGAGTCGATGGCGATTCCGAGATGCCGGAAATTGGCGAAAGCCGTCGCCACCGCGATGTCGGCGAGGGTGAGTTGCTCCCCCACCAGCCAGCCGTTTTCGGGGATGGTCCGCTCGAGATAGTCGAGGATCGGCGGCAGCTCCTCCTTCTCGGCCTTGTCGGCGGTTTCGAGGTCGCCTTCGCGGCCCAGGAAGCGCGGGGCGACGATGCGGTTGAAGAACATCTTGGCCCCGCAGGCGCACAGGATGGTGTCGGCGAACTCGTCGAACCAGATGACCCGCGCCCGCGCCTCCGGCTCGGCGGGGATCAGCGCCGGCTCAGGATATTTCGCTTCGAGATAATGGATGATAGCGGAGGAATCGGAGATCCCGAAGTCGCCGTCGCTGAACGCCGGAATCTTGCGGAACGGGCTGGCGGCGAGGAAGTCCGGATCGTCGGAGCCGAGGCCGAGCGGCTTGTGGTCGAGCTGGAGACCCTTCTCCGCTCCATAGGCCAGGACCTTGCGAACGAAGGGCGACAATGAGGCTCCGTAGACGATCATGTCAGATCTCCCATTTAAGTTTCAACACGCAACCTATACCGGCGAAGGCGCTATCGCAAGCCGCCGAAGCGAAGCCCGATCCAGAAGGTCCGCGGTGAAGCCCTTTCCCGGATCCCGTCGCCGCTGATCCCGGCTAGGGTGCGGGCATTGGCGACATTCTCGGCGCGCGCCTCGATGGCGAGCCTCCGACCGACCGGGACCCGGCCGGCGGCATCGAGGGTCAGCGCGCGGGGGAGGCGCTGGCGGTTGAGATCGTCCTCATACTGGGCACCGGCGTAGCGCGCGGTGACCGCGGCGCGGGCGCGGCCCGAAGCCCAAGCCACGGTCGACGACAGGCTGTGTCGCGGAGTCTGGGCGGGCCTCAGGCCGTCGAGCGCCAGAGCGGGGCCGCTCGCCTCGACCTCCGAATCGACCCAGGACCAGCCCCCCGAAAGGCTCCAGTCGCCGAGCGCGTAACGGCCCTCCAGCTCGATCCCCTCGGCCTCGATTGAGTCGAGATTGCCCCGCCGGCGATAGTCGCCGCCGGCGGCGACGAAGCCGACGCCCGGGAAATTCCCCGGCCCGCGCGACAGCGTCACGTTGGCGATCGCCCCTTCGAGCCGGTTGGAAAAGATCGTGACGCCGATCCGGGCGCCCGGCGACGGCCGCCAGTCGACCCCCGCCTCGACGCCCGTCAGCCGCTCCGGCGCGAGCTCGGCATTGGCGGCGGTCGCGTCCACTCCGACCCGGAACGGCCGGTAGAGCTCGTTCAGGGTCGGTAGCCGCCAGCCCCGATAGGCCGCGCCGCGCAGGGTCAGTGCATCGGCGGCGCGCCAGGCGATCCCCGCCCGCCCGGTCGGCTCCCAGCCGGAGCGGTCGGCGAAGGCCGTGTCGGTCAGAAGCGCTCCGGTCGCGAGCACCCGCTCGCCAAGGCGGCCCTTCGAGATCGTCCAGCGGTCGATCCGGGCGCCGGCGGTCAGGGTCAAAGCGTCCGCGGTCCAGGCCGCCTCGGCGAAGGCTCCATGGGTCTGGCTTCGCCCGCCGGCCACCCGTCCCCGCGTGCCGGACCCGGCGACGAAGGCGAAAAGCTCGTTCGTCTCGCCGCCGGTCAGCCGCCAGTCGCCGCCGAGCCTGAGCTCGATGCCGGGGCCGGTCTTCGGCCTCGCCTCGAACCGGGCGCCGAGGCCGGTCGCCGGGACGCTGAACTGCTCGGAAGTGCGCGTGGCCGAAGTCCGGGCGGAAGTGACGCTGGCGAAGCTGTTGTAGAAATCGCGGGTCTGGACGTAGCCGAGCACGCTCCACCGCCGCGCGACCAGCCGGAGCGATGCGTCGGCCCCGCGCGTGCGGATGCCGGAGAAGGCCGTCCCTCGCTCGCGCGAGTCGGAGAAGGCCAGCCCGCTCGCCTGCAGCTCGGCGCCGGCCGCAAGCGGCGCCACGGCGCGCACTGCGAGGCTCATCTGCTCGTAGGGCGAAGGGCGGTCGGCCGTGCCGCGCTGCTCGCGGACGATCGGAATGAAGCCGTCGCCGCGCTGCCAGGCGCCCGAGATGGCCACGAAGCCTCCGCCGAGCGGAATTCCGAAACCGGCAAAAGCATCGAAGGCGTCGCGGCTCCCGTAAGCGATCCGCCCCTGCGGCCCGCGAAGCTCCGCGGGGGTCGCGCTGGACAGCTCGATCGTCCCGGCAAGCGCGCCCGGCCCCTGGACCCCGCTGCCGCCGCCGCGGGTGACTCGCGCCTCGCCGAGCCGCTCGGGATGGTAGGCCGGCCAGCTCACCCAGCCGCCGAACGGGTCGGTCTGAGGGACTCCGTCGAGGACGAGCAGGACCCGGCTGGACGCGTTGCCGCCCAGCCCCCGAAGAGTCGCGCCCTGGCTTGTCGGGTTGGCCGAGCGGGAGTCGGAGCGGCGGAAGAGCTGAAAGCCGGGTACGTCGCGCAGCACTTCCTCGAGCCGGCCCGAAGCGGAGCCGGCCAGGCGCTCGCGGTCGATCGCGACCGTGTCGAACACCTCCTCGCCGGCGGCAGGCGCGAGCCCCCGGCCGGTGACGACGATGTCGGAAGTCGCCTGGGCGGCGAGCAGCAGCGGGTAGAGGAACGGCACGAGCCTGCTCTACCCTTGTCCTCCCCACGCGCAAGGCGCGTGGGGAGGGGGACCACACGAAGTGTGGTGGAGGGGTAGCTGGCTCCGACCGGGAGAAACGGGCGCGAAACCTCGGTTTCCTGCGCCAATTACCCCTCCACCATGCTTCGCATGGTCCCCCTCCCCATCGCTGAGCGATGGGGAGGATGAGGTCTTACCTGGAGGCGTAGCGGCGGCGGCCGCCGCTGCGGTTTTCGCCCTGCGGTCGCGCCGGGCGGGCGCTGAAGCGCTTCGCCGGGCGGCCGCGGCCGTGCCGCTCCTCGCGCTCGGGACGCTCGAGGATCTTGATCGGCGAGCTTGCCCGGGCGGCCTTGATCCGCGCCGCTTCGTTGTTGAAGCCTTCGGGCAGCGGAACCGGCGTGAGGACCTGCTTGGTGAGCCGCTCGATGCCCTTCAAATAGGGCCGCTCGTCCTCGGCGCAGTAGGCGACCGCGACTCCCGCCGCTCCGGCGCGCGCGGTGCGGCCGATGCGGTGGACATATTGCTCCGAAACATTGGGCAGGTCGAAGTTGATGACGTGGCTGACGCCCGAGACGTCGATGCCGCGGGCGGCGATGTCGGTCGCGATCAGGATCTTGACCTTGCCGTCCTTGAACTCGGCAAGGGCCCGCTCGCGCTGCGGCTGGCTCTTGTTGCCGTGGATGGCGTTGGCCGGGATGCCGGTCTGGGCGAGCTGCTTCACGATCCGGTCCGCGCCGTGCTTGGTGCGGCTGAAGATCAGCACCCGGTCCATCGAGCCCTTGGCGCCGAAGCCGACCCGAAGCATCATGGTGAGAAGCGCCGGCTTCTCGGCCTGATTGACGAAGGTGACATATTGCTCGACCCGCTCGACCGTGGAGGCGACCGGAGTCACCGCGACCTGCTCGGGATTGGTCAGGAACTTGTCCGCGAGATCGCGGATGGCCTTGGGCATGGTCGCCGAGAAGAACAGGCTCTGCCTCTTTTCGGGCAGGAAGCGGACGATCTTCTTCAGGTCATGGATGAAGCCGAGGTCCAGCATCTGGTCGGCCTCGTCGAGGACGAGGATCTCGACCTGGCGCAGGTCCAGCCAGCGCTGCTCGACCAGGTCGAGGAGCCGGCCCGGAGTGGCGACGAGGATGTCGACGCCGCGCCCCAGATCCTGGCGGTTCTTGTTGATCGAGGTTCCGCCGAACACGGTCGCGACGCTCATGTGGCTGAAGCGCGAATAGGCCCGGGCGCTCTCGGCGATCTGCGACGCGAGCTCGCGGGTCGGGGCGAGCACCAGCATCCGGCAGGCGCCGCGCTGCGGGCGCTTGCCCGACGCGGCGAGCCGGTCGATCGACGGAAGCATGAAGGCCGCGGTCTTGCCGGTGCCGGTCTGGGCGATCCCCAGCAGATCCTTGCCCTTGAGCAGGATCGGGATCGCCTGCTCCTGGATCGGGGTCGAGGTCGAATATTCCTTCAGAGCGAGCGCCTGGAGGACGGGCTGCGAAAGCCCGAGATTTTCAAAAGACATGATAACTCACTGTATTGGTGCGGCGCCGCCGCGCAGCCTGAAAGGCGCGCGGAAACGCGGCGGGTTCTGGTGACCCGCGTGAAAAGGGAAACCTTGGTAATGACGAAACGGAGCCGGCCCAAAAGGGGCGTTCACGCTGCAATGACGTTTCGCTGAGAGCCATATGGGCGCAAAGTGTGAACAAATCAAGCGCGCCCCGCCTCAGCCCTTGAGCCGCTCCTCGAAATAGCCGAGCACCCGGTCCAGCGCCGCTCTCGTCAGCTCGCCCTCTTCGTCGATCAGCTCGGTGGTGAGGACGCTGTGGGGATTGGCCTTGCCGGTGCGCGCCGAGCTGTCCTTGAGCTCATGCGGTTCGAAGGCTGGGCCGAGCTCGCGGTCCAAGGTTTTGAAGCGCTCCGGGGGACACTTCGTGTCGCCGTCGAAGCGCAGCCCGATCACCTTGATCCCGTCCGCTTCATGCCGCTCCCGGACCGCCTTCAGGGTCTCCGGGGATGCGTTCACGGCAGGGCCCAGCTTTCCGCACAAGGGAAGCTCGCACAGGGGCAGCGAAGGCTGGGCGAGGACCGGCGCCATCACCTCCGGGTCGACCGCCATGGTCAAGGCGAAATTGCCGGTCAGGCACATGCCCACTACGCCGACTCCGCGCCCGCCAATCTCCGCATGGACCATGCGGGCGAGGGCCCTGAGCCAATCGACCACCGGCCCCGACCGGTTTTCGGTGAACAGGGCAAACTGGCGGCTGATGCAGACCTGGGCGAAGCTCGGCAGATAATCGAGCTTGGAGCGAGGCTTTTTCCCGTCGGTCCCGAACAGGGAGGGCATGAAGACCGTGAAGCCGTTGTCGGCGACCCGCCGGCCGAAGCGGGCGACTTCGGGGGTGATGCCGGGCATTTCGTGGATGACGATGACGGGCGGGCCGTCCCCCTTGCGGTAGACCCGCTTCGTATAGCCGTCATGCCAGAAGTCGAACCGGGTAAAGTCGTCCAGCGGGTCCATCAGCGCCTCCTCAACCGGCTTCGATCCGAGCCAGCAGACGGTCGATCGCCGCCACCGCCTCCGGCTCCTCCAGGGTCGGCGCATGGCCGACGTTGGGGACCGTCGCCGCCTCCATCGCCGGATTCTCCGCCACCATACGCTCGACCGTCTCCCGGCTCAGCAGGTCCGAGATCGCCCCACGGACGACGAGCGAAGGCACGCCCTTCAACGCCGCGAAGGCGGTCCACAGATCGAAGCCGGTGTCGCCGCCCGGCTGGCGGAAGGGCTCGGCGATGCGCATGTCGTAATCGAAGACGATCCGGCCGCTTTGGGTCAGCTTGCACAGCCGCTTGGCGTAGACGAGCCACCGGCCGATGTCCCAGTCCGGATAGCGGTCGCTCTGGGCCTCGCACAGGAAGCGGGCGGCGTGGAGCCAGGTCGGCCAGCTTTGCGAGCGGCCGACATAGGAACGGATGTGCTCCAGCCCGCCCTGCTCCAGCTCCGGCCCGATATCGTTGAGGAGGGCGCCCGCGATCCTGTCCTTGTCGGCCAGCGCGAGCAGCATGGTGATGAGCCCGCCGAGCGAGGTTCCGAACAGGACGAAGCGCTTCAGGCCCAGGCCGGCGATCAGAGCCTCGACGTCCTGCCAGTAGGTCGGCGGCACATAGGTCATCGCGTCCTTCGCGTAATCGCTCTGCCCGCGGCCCCTCAATTCGACGCAGATCAGCCGCCACTCGCCCTTGAGCCGGTCGGCGACGCCTTCGAAGTCGCGGGCGTTGCGGGTCAGTCCGGGGATGCACAGGATTGCCGGGCGGCTTTTCGGATCTCCGCCGCCGGCATAGTCGCGATAATGGAGGCGAAGGCCGTCCGCCGCCGTCCACCATCCGTCAGACCAGTCCGCCATGTCCCGCCCCCGTTGGCGGCATATTGCGGGGCCGCGCCGCCGCGGCAACCCTTAGCTGTCGTCGGCCTTGCCGATGTCCATGGTCGCGCTGACATTGTTGAGAGTGGCGTCCGCCTGCGAGCCGAGATTGTTGAAGGCGGCGATGGCGGCGACGGCGATGAGGGTGGCGACCAGAGCATATTCGATCGCGGTGCCGCCCCTCCGGTCGCGCAAGATAGTGCTGAAAAGGCGCATCGCTCTCTCCTGTCGATCCTGCCAGATTGACCCCAAATTGCTAAGTCCGGGTTAAGCGCCCGCTGGAACCGGGCGTGAAGGGCGGGGTTTGACGTCGATGACTCCCTCGCCCAAGCGGTCCTCCTACCGCGCCGATCCCGCCATTCTCGAGCTTGGCGACGCCTTCTACGATTCGGTGGAGCCCGCCGGTTTTCCGAAGACATTCCTGCGCTTCCGCAACCAGCGATGGGCGCCGGCGGTCGGGCTGGCGGATCTCACCGACGAGGATTGGGTCCGCCATTTCGGCCGGTTCGAGCCGCTCCCCGACAATCTCCGCCAGCCGCTGGCGCTGCGCTATCACGGCCATCAGTTTCGAGTGTACAATCCCGACATTGGCGACGGCCGAGGCTTCCTTTACGCCCAGGTGAGGGATTCGGGCGGGCGTCTTCTCGACCTCGGCACCAAAGGCTCCGGGCAGACGCCCTACAGCCGCTTCGGGGACGGGCGGCTCACTCTGAAGGGCGGGGTTCGCGAGGTCCTGGCCACCGAGATGCTCGAGGCGCTGGGCGTCGAGACGTCGAAGAGCTTCTCGCTGATCGAGACCGGGGAGGCCCTCGAGCGGAACGACGAGCCCTCGCCCACGCGCTCCGCCGTGCTCGTCCGGCTCCAGCACAGCCATATCCGGATCGGCACCTTCCAGCGGCTCGCTTACTTCCAGGATTCGGAGAACCTTGCGAAGCTCACCGACTATTGCCTGCGCCATTATTATGCGGATGAGAGTGGCGGGAACGCTCCCGCCCGCCTCCTCGCCCACGTCGCCCGGGAGGCGGCGCGGCTCGCCGCTTCCTATATCGCCGCCGGCTTCGTCCACGGGGTGCTCAACAGCGACAATATCGCGATCACGGCCCAGAGCTTCGATTACGGGCCGTGGAGGTTCACGCCTTACTGGGACGGCCATTTCACCGCCGCCTATTTCGACCATGCCGGCCTCTATTCGTTCGGACGGCAACCGGAGGCGATCCACTGGGACGTCCTCCAGCTCGCGGTCGCGCTTCGGACGATCGCCGAAGTGGACGATCTGAACCCGTCGCTCGACGCCTTCCCGCCCGAATTCCAGCACCGGCTGGTCGAGGCGATCTTCGGGCGGCTCGGAATCCGGCCGTCCGGCGACGAGGGCGACGCCCGGTTGCTCGTCGCGCTGGAGACGGCGCTCGCCACGAGGACGGTGACCCTCGACCGCTTCTTCTTCGACTGGCGCGGCGGCCGGCGGCGCGGCCCCTCGCCCGCGGACAATGTGTACGAAAGTGACGCTTTCGCCGATTTTCGCCAGTCCATCGCACCTTACGACCCGATCGCGGGCGCGGTCGACCATCCCTATTGGTCGGACGACGCGCCCTGCTCGATGCATATCGACGAGGTCGAGGCGATCTGGAGCCGCATCGACGAAGCGGACGACTGGGCCCTCTTCCACGCGAAGATCGAGGCGGTCCGCCGGATGGGGGAGGCCATGCGGGCGGGCGCTTGACCGCCGCAGCCAAAAATGGTGGGTCAGCCGCCATGGGGACCTTGAGCTCGATCGAACCGGCCACCGGGGCGCATCTGTGGACGGGCGAAGCCGGCGACGTCGAGGCCGAGGTCGCCCGCGCCCGCGCCGCCTGGGCGAGCTGGGCGGCGAAGCCGCTGGCGGTCAGGATCGAGACTCTTCGGCGCTTCGCCAACGTCGTCCGCGGCCAGAAGGACGCGCTGGCCGACCTCATCGCCCGCGAAACCGGAAAGCCGCTCTGGGAAACGGCGACCGAGGTCGACGCGGTGGTGGGCAAGGTCGACATCTCGGTCACGGCTTATTCGGAGCGGACCTCGCAGCGGCGCCTCGAAGGCGCGCTCGGAGCCCGGGTCGCGGTCCGCCACAAGCCGCACGGCGTGCTGGCGGTGCTGGGCCCGTACAATTTCCCGGCCCATCTTCCCAACGGGCATATCGTACCGGCGCTGCTCGCCGGCAACGCGGTCGTCTTCAAGCCTTCGGAGAAGACTCCTGCGGTCGGCGAGATGCTGGTCCGGCTCTACCACGAGGCGGGAGTCCCGGAGGACGTCGTGCGCTGCGTCCAGGGCGGGGTGGAAGTCGGCAAGGCGCTGGCGGCGAGCCCCGGCATAGACGGCCTGCTCTTCACCGGCTCGGCCCGGGCCGGTCTCGCCCTCCACCGCCAGTTCGCCGACGCCCCCCACAAGATCCTCGCGCTCGAGATGGGCGGCAACAACCCGCTCGTCGTCTGGGACGCCAAGGACATACCGGCCGCGGCGGTGATCGCGGTCCAGTCCGCTTTCATGAGCTCGGGTCAGCGCTGCACGGGCGCCCGGCGGCTGATCGTCCAGGAGGGCCAGCACGAGCCGCTCCTGGCGGAGATCGCCAAGCTCGCCGCCCGGATCATCGTCGACCATCCGCATGCGACGCCGGCCCCGTTCATGGGCCCGGTGATCGACAACCAGGCCGCCGACCAGCTCCAGGAGGCGTTCCTCGACCTGATGATCAAGGGCGGGCGGGCGATAAGGCGGCTCGACCGGCCGGTCGCGGACAAGCCGTTCCTCACGCCGGCGATCATCGACGTCACCGACGTCGCCGAGCGGCCGGACGCGGAGCTGTTCGGGCCCGTGCTCCAGGTGATCCGGGTGCCCGATTTCGACGCGGCCCTGGCCGAGGCCAACGCCACCCGCTACGGCCTCGCCGCGTCCCTGGTCGGCGGAAGCCCCGAGCTTTACGACCGCTTCTGGGCGAATATCCGGGCCGGCGTGATCAACTGGAACAAGCCGACCAACGGCGCCCCGAGCAACGCCCCCTTCGGCGGCCTCGGACTCTCCGGCAACCACCGCCCGAGCGCCTTCTACGCGGCGGATTATTGCGCCTATCCGGTGACGAGCTCGGAGGCGGAGGCTGCGCGGGCGAGTATCGGCGTCGGACTGAAGGACCCGTTCGCGGGATAAGCTGCCTCCCCATCGCAGATGGGGAGGGGGACCACCCGAAGGGTGGTGGAGGGGTTATCGCGCAAGCTTCTGCCAGCTACCCCTCCACCATGCTTCGCATGGTCCCCCTCCCCACGCTTTGCGTGGGGAGGACTAGTCAGTCCACCAGCCGCTGGGTCGCGTAGACATATTCCATCGCCAGGCGGCGCGCTGTCTCCGGCAGGTTGGCGGCGGCGGCGTGGCCGCCCTCCATATTCTCGTAATAATAATAAGGATGGCCGAGCTCGGCGAGGCGCGCCGCCGCCTTGCGGCCGTGGACTGGCGTGACCCGGTCGTCGGCGGTGGAGCTGTGGATGAAGGGCATGGGGTATTTCACGCTTTTGGCCAGCTTCTGGTAGGGCGAATAAGCCTCCAGCCAGGCCCGCTGGTCGGGCTTGCGCGGGTCGCCATATTCGCTGATCCAGGACGCTCCGGCGCCGATCTGGTGGTAGCGGAGCATGTCGAACAGCGGCACCTGGACGACCGCCGCGTTGAACAGCTCCGGCCGCTGGGTGATGGCGGTCCCGACGAGGAGGCCGCCCTGGCTTCCGCCGATCACCCCGAGCCGGCGCGGCGAGGTCACCTTGCGTCGGATGAGGTCCTCCGCCACCGCGATATAATCGTCCCAGGTCCGCTGCTTGTTGGCGCCCTGCGCGTCCTGGTGCCATTTCGGACCGAACTCGCCGCCGCCGCGCAAATTGGCGACGACATAGGCGTTGCCCGCCTCCAGCCAGAGGCGCCCCATCGTCCCGGAATAGTTCGGGACCTGAGCGACCTGGAATCCGCCATAGGCGTTGAGCAAGGTGGGCGTCGATCCGTCCTGCTTCATGGTCTTCGGCCGGACCAGGAAATAGGGGATCTTGGTTCCGTCGCGCGAGGTCGCTTCCAGTTGTTCCACGACGTGGCGCGACGCGTCGAACCTGGACGGGGTGGTCTTGATCGTTTCGAGCTTCCCGTTGCCGGCGTCGTACCACCACAGACTGTTCGGAGTCAGATAATCGGTGACCGAGAACATCGCCTGGTCTTCCGTGTCGGAGGCGGCGGCGATTCCGATCGTGGCGTTGCGCGGCAAGGCGATCTCGCTCGGCCGCCATTTGCCACCGGCATAATCGTAGGCGATCGCGCGGCCGCGGACGTTGTCGAGCAGGCTGACGATCAGCCGTCCCTTCGTCGTCGCGACGCCGCTCAGGGTCTGGCGCGGGCCCGGCGCGAAGACGAGGCTGGGCTGGGCGGCGAGCGGGTCGCGCTTCCATTGCTCGAGATCGTAGGAGATGAGCGAATCGGTCGCGAATTGCGCGCCGCCCGGCGCCTGCCAGGGCTCGCTCAGCTGAACGAGGAGCCGGCCGTCGACGATTCCCGAAAGATTGGCCCGCTCGGGGAGGTTGAGCGGGACATCGCCGTTCGGGCGAAGCAGGGTGAAGCGGATTTCCCGGGCGCCGACGCTTCGATAGCCGACCAGGCCGTGCGACCGGCCCGAGGCGTCGCGAAGGACGAAGACGCCGGCGCCGACGTCCTTCGGTTCGCCGCGATAGATTTCGACGGCCCGATCCAGGCTCTGGCCGCGGCGGAGGCGCTTGGCGACGAACGCATAGCCCGACTCGGTCATCGTTCCCGGGCCCCAGTCGCGCGAGACAATGATCGAATCCGGATCTTCCCACTCGGCATCCTGCTTGCCTTCGGGGAGCGAGAAGCCGCCCTCGACAAAGCGGCGCGTGCGGGTGTCGAACTCGCGGACGACGGTCGAATCGCCGCCGCCTTCGGAAAGATTGACGAGGCAGCGGTTCATCGCCGGGGGAAGGCACTGCATGCCCTTATAGACCCAGGACTTGCCGTCCGCCTTGGCGAGCGCGTCGATGTCGAGCACCGGCTCCCACGCTGGCTCGGCAGTGCGATAGCTGGCCAGGGTCGTCCGCCGAAGCAGGCCGCGGACATTGGTCTGATCCTGCCAGAAATTGTAGAGCCCGTCGGGGCGCATCTGGACGAAGGGGATCCGGTCCTTCGCCTGAAGGACCTCGAGGGCGCGGTCGTACATGCCCTGGTAGCGGGGGTCCGACTGGAAGGCCTTGAGAGTCCTCTCGCTCTCGGCCTTCGCCCAGGCCAGCGCCTTTTCGCCGCGCACGTCCTCGAGCCATTCGTGCGGGTCCCCTGTGCCCTGCGCCGAAGCCGTTCCCGAAAGTGCCGTCGTCATCAAGATCGCCGCCGTCATTGCTTTGAAAAACAAGGTCATTCGAGCCTCCGGGAACAGTGTCGCGGAAACGCTAGCCGGAGCCGGAAGCGGGAACAAGCAACCGGAATTGCTCGATCCGACAGACCATTCCTCCCCCAGCTTGCTGGGGGAGGGGGACCGCGGCGCGAAGCGTCGTGGTGGAGGGGAAAGACTGAGCCCGAATCACCCCTCCACCGCGCTTCGCGCGGTCCCCCTCCCCTAGCAAGCTCGGGGAGGATTTAGAGGTGACTAACCCTACCCGCGCGCCTCCGGCAGATAGCCCTCGTCGATATAGTCGGAGAATTTGGTGATCTTCGCCTCGAACTTCAGCTTCACCTTGCCGGTCGAGCCGTGGCGCTGCTTGGCGACGATCAGCTCGGCGAGGCCGTAGGCGCGGTTCATCTCCTCCTGCCAGGCCACGAAATCGGCATGGTCGTCGGCCGGCTGCTTGTTGGCGAGATAATATTCCTCGCGATAGACGAACCAGACCATGTCCGCGTCCTGCTCGATCGAGCCGGACTCGCGAAGGTCGGAGAGCTGCGGTCTCTTGTCCTCGCGCTGCTCGACGGCGCGGCTGAGCTGGGAGAGGGCGATGACGGGGACGCTCAGTTCCTTGGCAAGCGTCTTCAGGCCCCGGCTGATCTCGGATATCTCGTTGACCCTGTTCTCGTGGCCGCCCTTGCCCGTGCCCTGGAGGAGCTGGAGATAGTCGACGACGACGAGTCCGATGCCGCGCTGGCGCTTCAGCCGCCGGGCGCGGGTCCGGAGCGCGGCGATGGTCAGGCCGGGGGTGTCGTCGATGTAGAGCGGGAGGCTCTCGAGGTCGGCGGCGGCGCGGGCGAGGTTGCGGAAATCCTGCTGGCCGATCTTGCCCATGCGCAGATTCTCGGAGCTGATCCCCGACTGCTCGGCGAGGATCCGGGTGGCGAGCTGGTCGGCCGACATTTCGAGGCTGAAGAAGGCGACTCCGGCCCCGGCCGACTTGTCCGGGGCGATTCCGTCGTCGACCGTGTCGCGGATGAAGCGGCGGGCGGTGTTGAAGGCGATGTTGGTGGCGAGCGCGGTCTTGCCCATGCCCGGGCGGCCGGCGACGATGACCAGATCCGAGCTGTGGAGACCGCCGGTCTTGGCGTTGACCGTCTCGAAGCCGGTGGTGATTCCGGAAAGGCCGCCGCCGGTGTTGAGCGCCTTCTCGGCCATCGCGACGGCCATCCGGGTCGCTTCGGCGAAGGTCTTGACGCTGCCTTCGCCGCCGCCTTCCTCGGCGACCCGGTAGAGCGCGGCCTCGGCCGCCTCGATCTGGCCCTTGGGGTCGACGTCCTCGCTGGTGTCAAGCGCCTGCTCGACCATCTCGCGGCCGACCCCGATCAGCGCCCGGAGCAAGGCGAGCTCGTAGATCTGCTCGGCGAAGTCGCGGGCGCCGATGATGGCGGCGCCGCTTCCGGTGAGCTGGGCGAGGTAGGAGGGTCCGCCGAGCTCCTTCATCTCCTCGTCCGCCTCGAACAGCGGCCTCAGCGTCACGGGCGAGGCGATCATGTTCCTGTCGACGAGCTTCAAGATCTGCTCGTAGATGCGGGCGTGGAGCGGCTCGTGGAAATGGTCGGGGCGGAGCTTGAGCTGGATGTCCTCGGCCAGCCTGTTGTCGATCATCAGGGCGCCGAGAAGCGCGGCCTCGGCCTCCACATTCTGGGGCAGAGCGGACGATTCGGGCTCCGGCGCGCCGGGCAGTCGAAGGATGTTTTCGGCCATGGGGCCCTTCTCCTCCATTCCGGCCCGAGGCTCAAGCCAGCAAGTCTGTGGAACTGCTGTGGATAAGCCCTCCCCCGTCATGCCGGACTTGATCCGGCATCCACCTTCTCTTCAAGACCGAAGGCAGGTGGACCCCGGATCAAGTCCGGGGTGACGAGAGAGTGGAGCGCCGCTAAGCCGCCCCAATGACCGACCCTCGCATCATCGACATCGAGCTGGACGAGCATACGATCATCCGCCGGAGCGAGGATATCGAGCGGGAGCGCAAGGTGGCGGTTTTCGACCTGCTCGAATCGAACAGCTTCAAGCCCGCCGGTCATGACGGACCGTTCCGGATCCTGCTAAGGATGGAGGACAACAGCCTCGCCATCGACCTCAGGGACGAGGCGGGGGAGCCGCTGGAGACGGTCCGCCTCGGCCTCACCCGCTTCAAGCGGCCGGTCCGGGACTATTTCGCCATCTGCGAGAGCTATTTCAAAACGGTGCGGTCCGAATCGCCCAAGGGCCTTGAGACGATCGACATGGCGCGGCGAGGCCTGCACAACGAGGCGGCGGAGCTGCTGCAGGAGAGCCTGGCCGGAAAGATCGAGATGGACTTCGACACCGCGAGGCGCCTGTTCACCCTGATCTGCGTCCTTCACATCAAGTGAGGCTTGCCCCCTTCCGTCATTCCGGCGAAAGCCGGAATCCATGAACGCGGAAGGACGAAGCTTCAAACGGCGGTGTTCATGGATCCCGGATCAAGTCCGGGATGACGGGGGCCCAAACGCATGAGCATCATGTCCGACAAGTGGATCCGCGCGCAGGCGCTGGAGAAGGGCATGATCGAGCCGTTCGTCGACGGCCAGCGCCGCGAGGGGACGATCAGCTACGGCCTGTCGAGCTACGGCTACGACGCCCGGGTGTCGGACGAGTTCAAGCTTTTCACCAACGTCGACAATGCGATCGTCGACCCCAAGGACTTCAAGGCGAACAGCTTCGTCGACCGCAAGACCGACGTCTGCATCATCCCGCCTAACAGCTTCGCTTTGGCGAGGACGGTCGAATATTTCCGGGTGCCGCGCGACGTGCTGGTCATCTGCCTCGGCAAGTCGACCTATGCGCGCTGTGGGATCATCGTCAACGTCACCCCGCTCGAGCCCGGCTGGGAAGGCCATGTCACGCTCGAATTCTCGAACACGACCCCCCTTCCGGCCAAGGTCTACGCCAACGAGGGCGCCTGCCAGTTCCTCTTCCTCCAGGGCAACGAGCCCTGCGAGACGAGCTACGCCGACCGCGCGGGTAAATATATGGGCCAGCGGGGGGTCACCTTACCGAAGCTGTAGGACCAGCCGTCATTTCGGCGGAAGCCGGAACCTCGGGGAGACCCGCCGAGAATTATCCCCCTGAGGTCCCGGCTTTTGGGTTCCCATCAAAGTATTACTTTGATGGGGTCCCTCCCGGGATGACGGCCGCGCGGCGCTGCGGCGATCATTCCGCCTCGTCGAACTTCTTCCACTCGGCCCTCGTATAGCAGAGGCGCTGGCGGTCCATCCTCGACTCGGTCTTGTCGATGTACTTGCAGATCTTGCGCTCGCTTTTGGCTTTGATGCCGGCGTCGCCGCCGGCGTCCGAGGCGCCGACCTGCGGGTTCTGGTTCTGGCTCTTGGCCGCGAAGGCCGGCGATCCGGCTGCCATCGCGAGTGCGGCGGCCGACGCCAAAATCATCTTGAAACTCATCCACTTTCTCCTCGTGCCTTCATCCCCGACAAGAGAATAAGCGGCGCGCCGAACTAACCCTATAGGCCCGCGGGTCGTCGGCAGAAGCCGGGAGTCGGTTCGTCGAAAATGAGGGCGGGAGCGAGTCGGTGAACCTCCCCTCCCTGCAAGGGAGGGGCGGGGGTGGGTCCGCCGAAGGCGGCCGAAACTCCGAGTCTGAAGGAAGTCTCGCTTCGCTCGCCTACCCACCCCCGGCCCCTCCCTTCCAGGGAGGGGAGGTACGAAGCGCCGGCGAAGCCCTAGCGGCCGCGATGGCGGATGTTGGACGGGCGGCCTCGGCGGCCCTGCGGTCGCTTTTCCTCGCCGCGCCGGCCGTCGCGGCGCGGGCCTCCGCGCGGCCTGGCCGGGGCGTAGCCGGCGTCGGGGAGCTCGAACCTCAGCCCGCCGGAGACCGGGTTGGCCTCGACCAGCCGGAGCTTGAGCCGCTGGCCGGGGCTGAAGCGCTCGCCGCTGTCGTCGCCGACCAGGCTCTGGCTCGATTCCTCGTAGCGGTAATAGTCGGAGCCCAGGGTCGAGACCGGGACCAGCCCGTCGCCGCCGAGGCCTTCCACGGTGGCGAAGAAGCCGAAGGGCTGGACTCCGGTGATCCTGCAGTCGACGAGGTCCCCGACGCGTTCGGAGAGATAGGCTGCGACGTAGCGGTCGAGGGTTTCCCGCTCGGCCTCCATCGCCCGCCGCTCCAGCTGCGAGATGAGCTCGCCCGTCACCTCCATCGCCTCCGTCTCCTGATCGGTCAGGCCGCCCTCGCCCAGGCCGAAGGCGCGGACGAGGGAACGGTGGACGACGAGATCGGCGTAGCGGCGGATGGGGCTGGTGAAATGGGCGTAGGAGCCCAGCGCCAGGCCGAAATGCCCCTTGTTCTCGGGCGAATAATAAGCCTGGGTCTGGGTGCGCAGGATCTGCTCCATCACCTGCGGACGGAAGTCGGCCTCGCCGATCCGCTCGATGATATGGTTGAACGTCGCCGGCCGGACGACCTGGCCGAGCGCGAACTCGACCTCGAACGTCTTGAGATAATCCTTGAGCGCGACCAGCTTCTCGCGTCCGGGCGGCTCGTGGTCGCGGTACATGACCGGCGCCTTCTTCGACTCCAGCGCCTTGGCGGCGGCGACGTTGGCGGCGATCATATAATCCTCGATCAGCTTGTGCGCGTCGAGCCGCTCGCGCGGGGCGACCGAGGTGATCCGCCCCTTTTCGTCGAGCTCCACCCGACGCTCGGGCAGGTCGAGATCGAGCGGCGCCCTTTTCTCGCGCGCGGCGTAAAGCGCCCGCCAGCA
>DASVVM010000049.1:0-9876 GCA_036386555.1 Allosphingosinicella sp. | reverse complement strand
CGGCGCGGGGATCGTAGCCATAGGTGTTGGGCGTGAGGCCCAGCACGTGGGTGCGCTCCCCCTCGCCGCCGAAGACGAACATGCAGCCCGCATGGGCGGCGCCGGTGACTCCGCCGCGCGGCGCCGGAAGCGGCGCGCCCTTGCTCCAGCGGCGGGCCTTGGGATCGTAGATCTCCACCGCATCGACCCGCTCCGCCATGGCGCCCGGGCCGGTTCGCCCGCCGGCGACGACGATCTTGCCGCCCAGGGCCACCATGGCGAGGTGGTTGCGCTGGGTCGGAAGGTCGGGAAGCTTCTCCCATTTGTCAGTCGCCGGGTCGTAGACCTCGAACGCCGAACCACCGGGCGGGCGGCCGCCGGCGACGTAGATCTTGCCGTCGATCACCGCCTTGCCGCCGCCGCCGCGTGGCGTGGGCATCGGCGCTCGCTTCACCCAGCCCCCGCCGGCCGCCGGATCGTGCATCCAGACGTCCGCCACGAAGACTTCGGGCTTGCCGGTGCTTGCCCCTTCGATCTCGCCGCCGAGCACGTAGATCCTGCCCCCGACCGAAGCGACATGCGTGTGGTGGATCGGCTGCGGCAGCGGCGGGCCGAGCGACCAGCGGCCCGTCGCCGGATCGTAGATCTGGACGAGATTGGAAGGCAGCCGGCCGGGCGGATAGCCGCCGAGCACCCAGATCCTGCCGCCGAATTCCGCGACCGCATGCTCGGAGCGCGGTAGGGGCATGGCGGTGCCCAGGCTCCATCCGTCGAATTCCGGATAGGCGCCGGCCGGGGGCCCCTGGCTCACCCGTCCGTTCCAAGCCTCGTGAAGCTCGCCGGCCTGGACGTGGGTGGCCGGACCGGCGGGCGGCGCACCGCCTCCCGGACCGGGCTGAGCCGCCGCGGCCGGGGCCTGCGCCTGCGGCGCCTGCGCAACCGCCGCGACCGGCAAGGCCAGCGCCGCGGCGCCCGCAAATGCTCCGCAACCCGATTTCATGATCCTGCCCATCGCAAGCTCTCCCTGAAGGTGCCGCATTTCTGCCACGCAGCGGGCCGCCTTGCCATAGACCGAAAGTGCGGATTTCGCGGACGGCAGGCGAGACAAGGACGCGTTAACCGCAATTTGCTAGCCTGGCGGACATGAAAGGCCTGGGCCTCCTCTACACGATCCTGACGATCGCCATCTCGTTCACCTTCGACCTGTGGGCCGGGACGGTCTTCGTCCTCGCCCCGCTCGCGACGACGGTGGGCGGCGCGGTGATGCGGGTGGCGTCGGAGCGCGGCGACACCTTGATCTGCATCTTCCTGGGCGGCGGGCTGATCGGCGGCGGCTGGGCCGTCGGCGAGTGGATGCAGCTGAGGGTCGACCTCTTCGACATGGAGTTCGAGTCGGGCTGGTGGAGGCTCGGCGGCGCCGCGATCGGCTTCGCCGGCGGGCCGGAGGCGGTGGTCTAGGGCCTGCCCCTGCGGCGGGAGCGTCCGCGGGTCAGCGGATCGGGCTTGGGGGGAGGGGTCCAGCCTTCCGGAGGCGTGACCCGCTGCTGGCTGGTGCCGAGGCCCATCCGCCCCGGCTGCTGCCGGGTCAGCCCCGAAGCGTCCAGGCTCCCCGCCTCCTGCCTGCTCGCGCCGCCGCGAATCAGCGCGATCTGGTCGCGAAGGCGCCGCGCCTCCTCGAAGTCCATCGCAGCCGCCGCTTCCTCCATTCGAAGGCGCAGATCGCCAATGTCGTCGCTCATCCCGCTCCAACGCCCCAGCGGGCGATCGGCTCACGCGTCGGATCGATTCTGGCCGGATCAGGATATCGCCTCGAGCGAAGGCCACAGCCCCGTCTGCCGCAGCCCCTCCGCCAATCCTATCCCCGCCGCGACGGCGAGGTTGAGGGATCGGGTCCCCGCCGCCTGCGGAATCCGCACCCTGAGCTGCGCCCGCGCGTGCACCGCCGCCGGCGCGCCGCGGCTCTCGGAGCCGAAGAGCAGGGTGTCGTCCGCCTCGAAGCGGGCGTCGGGGAGGGGCAGGGCGCCTGCCGCGGTCGTGAACAGGACCAGCCGCCCGGCCAGCCGCGCCTCGAACGCCTCCCACCGGGGATGCCGGCTCACCGCCGCCATCTCGGCATAATCCATGCCCGCCCGCTTCAGCGCCCGGTCGGAGAAGGGAAAGCCGCAAGGCTCGACGATGTCGACCGGCACGCCGAGGCAGGCGGCAAGGCGCAGGATGGTGCCGACATTGCCGGCCTGGTCGGGCTGGTGGAGGGCGAGGCGCATTGCCCCGCATATCCTTCCGGAGCTTGCTCGGGGAGGGGGACCGTCCGAGGACTACCTAATCCCCGGCGCGAAGGTGCTCGTGTCGCAGCGATAGGGCGCACACCGGTTCCACGCCGGCGGCTTAGGCCCGAACGGCGCCCCCGGCCCGGTGAAGGTGTCGAGCAGCTGAACCGCCGTGTTCGCCATATTGTCGCGGCTGCGGAGCTTGGAGCCGAGTCGGTCGAGCTCGGCCCATTTCGAATCGAGCGCCTGCTGGACCGCCGACCAGTCGCCGTCCGGGGCCCCGGCCTCGATGTCGGCGACCCTTCGCTGGAGGTCGGCCAGCCGGTCCTGCTCGCGCTGCATCACGCCCGAAAGGCAGTCCTCGAACGCCGCCCGCCGGTCGGCGGCGGCCCGCTGCTCCCAGGGCGGCGCGTTCCACAGCGCCGGCACCGGGATCGAGCAGCCGACCCGCATCCCGACCCGGTGCGCGTCGATCTCGGCGAGCGCCCGGGCGAGGGGCTCGGGCTGCTGCTGGGCGGAAGCGGCGGAGGCGGCGAGGAGGAAGGCGGCGAGAAAGAGCTTGCGCATGGACGGCCTCCGTTTCGGTGCCGGACCGATCAAGCGTCCGGCGGCTTAACGGACGTTGAATGGGCGCCCGCGCCGGCCGCCGGACCGGCGGCCTTCATCATCTGATAGGCGGTTTCCTCGAGCAGGCTGCGCAGACGAAGGCGATTGATCCTTATCTTCGCTCCGGCGGGCACGCAGCCGGAGATGGAGGGGATCACCCTGGAAAGCTCGGCATCGACCGCCGCCGCCTCGCGCTTGTGCGCGGCCTCCACCTTCGGGCTGCCGGTGAAGAACCCGAGCCTTTCCGTCTCCGGATCGACGGCCCTGACGATCGCCAGGACCTCGGCCCAATGCTTCCCGGCGAGGCATGCGCCGAGCTCGGCCGCGACGAGGGCCGCTCCGTCCGCGGGCGCCGGAGGGGAGCCGGACTTTGTGGAATACCATTTCGAGGGGCCGCCCGGTGCGGGAGCGGCGGGCAGGTCGCGGCGGCGCGCCTGGAGCAGGGCCCGGACCAGTGCCGCGCGAATGCCGGCTTTGTCATATTTGGGAAGCCAGACCCCGCCCTGGTCCCATAGGGCTCGCCGAAGCAGGCCGGGAACCGCGGCTCGGCGCTCCGCACCAGCCGGGCTTCCTCCGCCGATCCGGGCAGGGTCCCCAGCCAGCGCTCGATCAGAGGGCCTTCGCGCCGGATCAGGCATTTCGAGATTCGCGGCGACATCTCGGTGGCCAGCGAGTTGATCTCGCGCGGCGGCTGCGGCTGCGCCGCCGCGGAGCCGGACAGGGCGAAGAGGCCGACGGCGGCGAGGGCGGCCCCGGCAGGCCGGAGGCGCGACTGGAATGGCATCTTCTTCATCGGCTCCCACATCACCGATCGTCCATACCGTCCGTGGAGGCGCCCGGGGAAGGCCCATCGGGGGGCGGCATTGGCCGCCGGCGGCGCCAATGCCGGATTCCCCCGCTTCGGACCGTTATGCGATTTCCCGAGCGTTCTTTTTATGTTCTAAAGCCCGAATGAACGGGAAGCGCCCATCCCCGGGCCGGCCCCGGCGGTCGATCGGCCCGGAAGCGAAGGCGCTGTTCCTCGCGGGCCTTCGCGAAGGCCTGTGCCGCGAGGACGCCGCCGCCGCCGCCGGCTTCAGCCTGACCGGCTTCTACGGCGCCCGCCGCCGCGATCCCCGCTTCGCCGCGGGCTGGAAGGACGCCCTGGCGCTGCCGCCCGCCGCCGGGCGCCGCGCCTTGGCCTATGCCGAGCGCGGCGAGGTCCGGATCGCCTCTGCCAACCGCCGCCTGTTCCAGCGCCGCCGCCGGCGCAACGTCCGCTTCGACGCCGAGCGCCGCGAAATCTACATCGCCCGCTTCATCGACACCGGCGACAGGGTCGCCGCGGCTTCGGCGGCAGGAGTCTCTCCCTCGACGGTCGATTACCATCGCCGGCACGATCCCGCCTTCGCCGGGATCCACCGGGAGGCGCTCGCCTTATGCTATGCCCGGCTCGAGGTGGAAGCTGTTCGCCTCTGCCTCGCCGCCCAGGCCCGCCTTCGCGCCGCCATGGCCGCCGCCGGCGACTCGCCGCCGAAGGCGCTTCTCGCCGAGGCCGGGGCCGAGTTCGACCGGATCATGAAGCTCCTCGCCCGCTTCGACCGCAAGCCCCGCCGCCCCGACAGCCGCTTCGCGCCCGGCGGCCGCCGCCAGCTCTCGACGTTCGAGGAGGCCATCGAGGCGCTCGACAAGAGAATGGACGCGCTCGGAGTTCCCCGGCCCGACCCGCGGCTGCTCCAAGGGAAGGACGGGGAGGATGAAGCTTGATCCGTGCGCCCGATACTTCCCGCAAAGCGGCGGCCCATTACTACGTCGGCCAGGGACAGGTGCCAGCTGCGTGTCAGCTACGTGCCGGCACCGACGACCTCGGCAATCGTCATCCCGGACTTGATGATCGGGATGCACCGTCCCCCGGACGGTGCATTAGGGGACTGTCGGTAACAGTGAACCCGCAATATTCGCCCCTAGGATCCTTATGCAGGAACACAGAAATGCGGCCTTTAGCGAGATCGTCTTTGCCGAAACGCTCCTCAATCGCGTGGATGGAATTCATCACTGCCTCGAAGAGAGGGAACAAGGCGTTTTTGACGTTGGGGGCTAGCGAGATGTTCTCAATCCGCCCGGCGTTGTCACTCAACCAACCGTGTTCCGGGATCGTCACTTTGGGCAACCTCGCTGCGCGTGGGCATGTTACCTCCTAGACCGTCGGGTGTTCGTCAAGGGTGGCTGACCCGTGAGGGGCAGGTACCAGTCCTGTGCAGCCGGCACCAATCCACCCGCCAATTCGACGTTTGCTATATTAGGTCCTAGCGCCGATGAGCAGCGCAGGAGAACAACGATGTCGTTCAAGGCAGGCGTGCAATATGGAGATTTCGAGGGATCAGCAGCCGCTGACCGAGCCGACCAAGGTGACCTCGGTGACTACCTTCGCAATAACGGGTTGCTGCAGCCGGGCGAATTCCTCGTCGGAGCAGAGGTGTGGATCGGTGAGAATCACGGCGGTGTGGTGAAGGCCCCTTTTATCAGCGCCCTTGTTGTCGAGGCTCCCGACTACGACGGGGCCGTTCGCGACGTGCTGAATCAAGACCCCGTCCCAGTGCGAAAGATCGACCTGCCATTGTCGCTCAACGAGTTTATCGGCCTGTTCAAGCGCTTTGCCGTCACACTCACGATCCGCGGCGGCGAACTTACGGACAAGGATTACCGAGAGGCCTGAACGGCGAGAGGGGGGCAGGGGCTCTGCTGGGACAGGTACCGGTACCTGTCCCATTTCTTCCCTACGCAGCTTCGTGACTTGGCGCGAACCCAATCTCACCTATCATTCCGCCGGTTTCCCCCCTTTCTCCGCGGCTCCGCGCCTCCTCGTGAAACCATGGCGTCGTGCCCGCGGGTCGTGGCGGCGAGGATTGAAAATGACGGTTGGCAAACCCTCGCCCACCCGTCTATCAGGCGCGCCAAGCCGCTCAGGGGAGGCATTTGAGCTCCCTTCCGAGCGGCGCTGCGCGGGCTCTTCCTTTCGCCCGCGCATTCCTGTTCGAAGCGCTGAAGGACATTATGGCGACGGTTGAACACAGCGACGGGACGCTGGGCTCGGGCCCGGACAACCCGTCCGATGCGGGCGCCCATGGGGACATGCGCCGCCGCGACTTCATCAACATCGCGGCGGTGAGCGTCGCCGGAGTCGGAGCGGCGGTCACGCTCTACCCGTTGGTCAACCAGATGAACCCGTCCGCGGACGTGCTGGCGCTCGCCTCGATCGAGGTCGACGTGTCGGCGATCCAGCCCGGCCAGGCGGTCAAGACCATCTTCCGCAAGCAGCCGCTCTTCATCCGGCAGCTGACCCCGCCCGAGATCGCGGCGGGGATGCAGATGCCCGGCGACCTTCGCGATCCGCAGTCCCTCGCCGACCGCACCGCCGAAGGCAAGCCGCAATGGCTGATCACGATGGGCGTGTGCACCCATCTCGGCTGCGTCCCGCTCGGGGCGGCCGAGGGCGAGAACAAGGGCGCCTATGGCGGCTATTTCTGCCCCTGCCACGGCTCGCATTACGACGTCGCCGGCCGGATCCGCCGCGGGCCCGCTCCGAAGAATCTCGAAGTGCCGGCCTATTTCTTCAAGACCGACACGGTCGTGGTCGTCGGCGAGGAGGCGTAAGATGAGCTTCCCCTGGGCAGAGGAATATCGCCCCAAGAGCGGCTTCATGCGCTGGATCGACCAGCGCCTTCCGCTTCCCCGGCTGGTCTACGGCGCCGTCGGCGGCGGCTATCCGGTGCCGCGCAACCTCAATTATTTCTGGAACTTCGGGGTCCTCGCCGGGATCGCCCTGGTCATCCAGATCGTCACCGGCATCATCCTGGCGATGCATTACGTGCCCTACGACGCCCAGGCCTTCCGGTCGGTCGAGCACATCATGCGCGACGTCAACCAGGGCTGGCTCCTGCGCTACCTCCACGCCAACGGCGCCAGCTTCTTCTTCATCGTGACCTACATCCACATCTTCCGCGGCCTCTATTACGGCTCCTACAAGGCGCCGCGCGAATTGGTGTGGATGCTCGGGCTCGTCATCCTTCTGCTGATGATGGCGACCGCCTTCATGGGCTACGTCCTGCCCTGGGGGCAGATGAGCTTCTGGGCGTCGAAGGTGATCACCGGCCTGTTCGGAGCGATCCCGCTGATCGGCGAGCCGGTCCAGAGCTGGCTGCTCGGCGGCTATGCGCCCGACCAGCCGACCTTGAACCGCTTCTTCTCGCTCCATTACCTGCTGCCCTTCGTGATCGCGGGGGTGATCATCCTCCACATCTGGGCGCTTCACATCCCGGGGTCGGGCAACCCGACCGGGGTCGACGTCAAGGGTCCCCAGGACACTTTGCCGTTCCACCCTTATTATACGGCGAAGGACGGCTTCGGGCTGGGCGTCTTCCTGGTGCTGCTCGCCGCAATCACCTTCTTCGCGCCCAATTATCTCGGCCATGCCGACAATTACATCCCGGCCAACCCGCTCTCGACGCCTTCGCACATCGTGCCCGAATGGTATTTCTGGCCGTTCTACGCGATCCTGCGCGCCTTCACCGAGAATTTCATCCTGGATGCGAAACTGTGGGGCGTGATCGCCATGTTCGGAGCGATCATCCTCCTGTTCTTCCTGCCCTGGCTCGATCCCTCGCCGGTCCGCTCGGGCAATTACCGGCCGCGCTTCAGGCAGTTCTTCTGGATCCTGATGCTCGACATAGTGATCCTCGGCTGGTGCGGCGGCCTTCCGGCGGAAGAGCCCTACGTCATGATCAGCCAGGTCGCGACCATCTACTATTTCGCCCACTTCCTCATCATCCTCCCCATCCTAAGCTGGACCGAGAAGACTCTGTCGCTGCCCAATTCCATCTCGGAATCGGTGCTTCACGGGGAAGAGCGCGAGGCGGCGCCCGTGGACTTCTCCGGCGCCCGGCCTGCCACCGCGGCTGAATAAGGGAAAGACGACACATGGTCCGCCTGCTCGGCATCCTCATCGGCCTCGGCTTCGTGCTGGTGACCAGCTGGTCGCTCGGCAAGGGCGTCTCCAAATATCTCAAAGCGCCGCACGAGGAGACCGTCGAGCACCGCTTCCACGTCGAGCCGCGCCACGTCGCCTTCTCGTTCGACGGGCCCTTCGGCAAATATGACCGGCCGCAGCTCCAGCGCGGTTTCCAGGTCTACAAGGAGGTTTGCGCCTCCTGTCACGGCCTCAGCTTCGTCGCCTTCCGCAACCTCGAGGATCTCGGCTACGCCGAGGAGGAAATCAAGGCGATCGCCGACAAGTGGCAGATCGAGGTGCCCGCGGTCGACCCGAAGACGGGCGAGGCGAGCACCCGCAAGGCGCTTCCGGCCGACAATTTCCCCAATCCCTATCCGAACGAGGTCGCCGCGCGCGCCGCCAACCGGAACGCGCTTCCGCCGGACCTTTCGCTGATCACCAAGGCGCGGCACGGCGGCCCCGCCTATGTCGCCTCGCTCCTGACCGGCTACCGCAACCCGCCGCGCGAACTGCCCGAGGATTCGCGGCCGGGCGAGGGGACCTATTTCAATCCCTATTTCCCCAACCTCAACATCGCCATGCCGCCGCCGCTTCGCGACGATCAGGTCAGCTACGCGGACGGCACCCGACCGACGGCCGACCAGATGGCGAAGGACGTCAGCGCCTTCCTCGCCTGGACGGCGGAGCCCAAGCTCGAGAACCGCAAGGCGACCGGCTGGGCGGTGCTGATCTTCCTCCTCTTCGCAACGGTGCTCTCCTATCTCGCCTACCAGAACATCTGGCACGGCGGCGCCAGCCGCCGGGTGCGCGAGACCGGCCCGCTCGATCCGGAGAACATGGCGAAGAGCGACGAGGCCAAGCGCGACGCGGGGATTGCGGGTTAATCGTCATCCCGGCGAAAGCCGGAACCTCGTCGGTGAAGATCACCCGAGCCTTGCAAACCGCGCTCGCCGCCGCCCGGCTGATTCGACGCGCCGGGGCGGAGGTTACCGCGGTCTTCATCGTCGACCTGCCCGAGCTCGGCGGCGGAGCGCGGCTCCGCGAGGAGGGGATGAAGGTGCACAGCCTCGTGGAGTTCGAGGGGCACTAGCCGCGTCCCCCTCGAAGATGGGGAGGCAAGCTTCTCCGGAACTTCATCCTTTCCAAAGGGTTAACGGGTTCATCGACGGTTCACGCCGAAAGGCGGATTTTTGCGCGCCGTCAGCGTCTTTTCGGGAGAGTCGCTCATGCCCCTGTTCAGCCTTCGCAACGCCGCCATCCTCCTCACCGCCGGTCTCGGCCTTTCGGCCTGCGGCTACGACCGTTACGGCTATGGCTATGGCGGGGTCTCGGTCGGCTACGGCAGCGCCGGCTATTGCGACCCTTATTACGGCGACTGCTATTACGGCCGCGGCGGCGGCTATGATCCGTGGTACGGCTGGTACGGCAATTATTATTATCCCGGCTACGGGATCTACGTCTACGACAGCTATCGCCGTCCGTTCCGCTGGAACGACCATCAGCGCCGCTATTGGGAAGGCCGCCGCAGCCGCTACGGCGGGCGCGACTGGAACGACCGGCGCTGGGAGCGCTGGGACGGCTGGGATCGCAACGACCGGCGCGAATGGCGCCAGGATCGCGGCGAATGGCGCGAGGACCGGGGCGAGATGCGCCAGAATTGGCGCGATTACCGGCAGGACCGGCGCGGCGACCGTACCGAGTTCCGCAACGAACGGGTCCAGGATCGCGAGGCGCTTCGCAACGGCACCGTCAGCCGCGAGCAATTCCGGCAGGACCGCCGCCAGGACCGCCGCGAATTCCGCCGCGAGAGCCGTCAGGACTATCGCGGCCTCCGCCGCGAGAACCGGCGCGACCGGCGGGATTGACCTCCCCTCCCTGCAAGGGAGGGGCCGGGGGTGGGTCCGCCGAAGGCGGCCGAACCCCCGAGGCTGGAAAGTCTCGCTGTGCTCGCCTACCCACCCCTAACCCCTCCCTTTCAGGGAGGGGAATTCAGGCCGGCCGCCGCCGGATCAGGACGATCGACGTGAAGCTGAGCAC
>DASVVM010000048.1:0-12230 GCA_036386555.1 Allosphingosinicella sp. | reverse complement strand
GATGGGGTTCGGGCGGTCCAAGGCCAAGCTTCTCACCGAGAAGCAGGGGCGGGTGACGTTCGACGACGTCGCCGGGATCGACGAATCGCGCGAGGAATTGCAGGAGATCGTCGACTTCCTCAAGGACCCGACCAAGTTCGCCCGGCTCGGCGGCAAGATCCCCAAGGGGGCGCTTCTGGTCGGCGCTCCGGGCACCGGCAAGACGCTGCTGGCGCGGGCCGTCGCGGGCGAGGCCAACGTGCCCTTCTTCACCATCTCGGGCTCGGACTTCGTCGAGATGTTCGTCGGAGTCGGCGCGAGCCGGGTGCGCGACATGTTCGAGCAGGCCAAGAAGAACGCCCCCTGCATCGTCTTCATCGACGAGATCGACGCCGTGGGCCGGCATCGCGGCGCCGGGCTCGGCAACGGCAATGACGAGCGCGAGCAGACCTTGAACCAGCTGCTCGTCGAGATGGACGGCTTCGAGGCGAACGAGGGCATCATCATCATCGCCGCGACTAACCGGCCCGACGTGCTCGATCCGGCGCTGCTTCGCCCGGGCCGCTTCGACCGCCAGGTCGTCGTTCCCCGCCCTGACATCGAGGGGCGCGAGAAGATCCTCGCCGTCCACATGAAGAAGGTGCCGCTGGCGCCCGACGTCGACCCGCGCACCATCGCCCGCGGAACGCCCGGCTTCTCCGGCGCCGACCTCGCCAACCTCGTCAACGAGGCCGCCCTTCTCGCCGCCCGCAAGGGCAAGCGGCTCGTCGCCATGTCCGAGTTCGAGCTGGCCAAGGACAAGGTCATGATGGGCGCCGAACGCAAGTCGATGGTGATGACCGAGGACGAGAAGAAGGCGACCGCCTATCATGAGGCCGGCCACGCCCTGGTCTCGCTCCACGTGCCGGGCTGCGACCCGCTGCACAAGGTGACGATCATCCCGCGCGGGAGGGCTCTGGGCGTGACCTGGAACCTGCCGGAGCGCGACCGCTATTCGATGTCGATGAAGCAGATGAAGGCGCGGCTGGCGCTCTGCTTCGGAGGCCGGATCGCCGAGCAGCTCATCTACGGGCAGGACGAGCTCAACACCGGCGCCTCCAACGACATCCAGCAAGCGACCGACATGGCCCGCTCGATGGTGATGGAATATGGGATGAGCGAGAAGCTCGGCTGGCTTCGCTATCGCGACAATCAGGAGGAAGTGTTCCTCGGCCACAGCGTCGCCCGGAGCCAGAGCGTTTCCGAGGAGACGGCGCGGCTGATCGACAGCGAGGTGCGCCGGCTGATCGAGGAGGCGGAGGCGACCGCCCGCAAGGTCCTCACCGACAATCTCGACGAGCTCCACCGGCTCGCCGGAGCGCTGCTCGAGTTCGAGACCCTGACCGGGGAGGAATCGAAGAAGGCGATCCGCGGCGAGGATATCGGCCGCGAGGATCCCGGGTCGCGCGCTCCGCTCATCCCGGCCTCGGGCACGTCCATCCCCTCGACCCGGCGCCCGCGCGGCGGCGGCATCGGCGGCCCGGCGCCCCAGGGGGCTTGACGTCATCCCGGCGCAAGCCGGGACCTCAGGGCGAATAGTCTCGGCGGGTCTCCCCGAGATCCCGGCTTTCGGGTTCCCATCAAAGTACTACTTTGATGGGGTCCCTCCCGGGATGACGTTCAACCGGTGCCGCGCCTGGCCGTTCGCTAGCCGAGCAGGCCGAGCGCGAGCAGGCCCGTGAAGAACAGGCTGGCCGCGATGAAGGCGAAATTGATCAGGACGAAAGTCCTCCACAAGGCGCTCCAGCGCGACAGCTCGTAGGCGCCGCGCAGCTGCCGGTAAATGTGGATCGGCGGTACGAAGATCATGGCGAAGCCCGCGAACACGTCGGGGACTCCGAGCAGCCGAAGGAAGCTGAGCGCGATGACCCCCAGGCTCATGAACGAGATCGAATAAGTGACGAACACGGTGTGGTCGTAGGCCTTGTGGCGCCGGTAGCGGCGCCTGTGGAGGAAGAGCAGCCAGAGGAACGGCACCGAGATCGGGATCAGCGCCCAGGAGAATTTATAGGCGTTGGTCTGCAGCTTGTAGACGAGCAGCGAAGGGTTGGTCTTCGCTTTCCTGTAAGCGTTGTTGAACCAGGCGTTTACCGGGCCGGCCCCGGAGACGAGGACGAACTCGTCCTTCTCCGCCTGCTCGGTTGCGCGTTTCACCGGGCCTGCCACCGCCTCGGCATCGGCTTTGGCTTCCTCGGCCCGCTTCTTCTCGTCGGCGTCGATTATCCTGAGGGCCCGGTTGAACAGCCGCTCCTTGAGCGCCAGCTCCGCTTCGACCCGCTGGATCCGGGCATCGACATCGGCCGTGGGCCGGCCGGCAGCGACCGATCCGGCCCGTTCGGCGCGCAGGCCGTTCAGCTCCTGCAGCGACTCGGCGCGTTCCCGGGCGAACTCGCGCCGGACCTCCTCGCGCTCCCGGACCGGAGTCTGCTCAGCCTTGATCGATGAGCCGCTCCCGATCGGGCCGCCGATGGTCGAGAAGACGGCGAACATCAGGAAGACCGAGAAGAGGAACAGGGCCATTGGCGAGACGAAGCTGGCGCGCTGGCCGGCGACGTAGCGCCGGGTCAGCTCGCCGGGCCGCAAGGCCAGCAAAGGCAGGGTGCGCCACAATTTGCCGTCGAAGTGGAGAACGCTGTGGGCGAGGTCGTGCCAGAAAGCGGTGAGAGTGCGGTGGACATGGCCGGCCTGGCCGCATCGGTGGCAGTGGGGGCCCAACAATGGCGTTCCGCAATTGAGACAGGTCTGGTTGCCCGTCCCCTCCCCTTCCCCGGCCTCGGGCTCGACGGCGCGCGCGGCGAGCCCGCCCGTCACCGCTTCGCCGACGCTTTCCAGACCCCCTGTGATCATCCGCGCAGCATGGCCGACCCGAAGGAGCGCGTCGAGACGCTTTGCAGCGGCCGCAGGCGTCGGCCCGAGATAAGGCCGGATCGGGAGGCTTGCCCGATCCGACCCGGAGAGGGACAGTGGCGAGTTAGAAGCGCGATGGACTTCCGGTCGCCGTGCGGGCTACCCGTCCGGTCGTTACCGGGGGGAGCGCGCGGCGCATCAATGACGAATTTCTCGAGCGATGCGCCGCTTCGCCAGCTGACCCGACTCAAGAGCGAAATGCACATCGCCGCTGCCCAGCTGACGGCCAGCCTGTTTCCGGAAAATCCGTTTCTGGGCATGGAGTTCGGACTCGTCGCGCGGATCTGCCTTCCGGACTGGACGATCGGCGGGGAGCTGGCGAGGCCGGCGGCGCCGACGCGCGCGATCGCCGTTCGCAAGATGGCGCTTTCCCTGGGCAATTCGCCCGAATCCACCCGCCGCCACTGCAACCGGCTCATCGACCGCGGCGCCTTCATCGCCTCGCCGCAGGGCGTGTCGCTGGCCTCGACGAAGGACAATGAGGCGCTCGTCCTTGCTTACTATCTGGGGGTCCACGACCGCTTCGTCCGGCTGATCGAAGACGTTTCGAGCACGTGCGATATCGTCTTCCCGGTCGCGGGAAAGCAGGCCTTCGGCGCGGCCGAGGTCGTGGAACGGGCGCTCGACGTTCTGCTTCAGCCCGTCGACACCTTCCGGCTGGTGGGTGCGAGCAGGATCGCCCACCTGCTGTGGGGCGCGCTGGCCGTCGTCGCGGTGCGCGGCGTGACCTACGACCCGGTGCTGTGCAGGCGCTACGGCCATATCATCCCGCCCGACGAGCTTCGAACCGGGATATCCCTCCGCCGCCTCGCGGCAGCCCTTTCGATCCCCTACGCGACGGCGTGGCGGCAGGCCCGGGTGCTGAAATCGCAGGGACTGGCGACCCGGCTCGGCAGCGACCGGTGGACGGTGACCAAAAACAATCTTCTCGCCCAGAATGTTCGGGACATCGGCGTCCCACCCAGCCTGTTGCTGCTTCCCAAGCTGCGGGAGCTCGCGCTCATGGGTTTCGATCCCGCACGGGCGGCGGGCCACTACCGGATAGCTCGACCGCCGCTCGCCGATTTCGGAACGGGCGCTGAAGCCGGAGGGGAGGAAGAGGCGGACCTGGGGCCGCCTTCGAGCCATCGGCTGGAGTATCGTTAGCCTTCCGGGGCGAGGGCGAGGGCGCGAGCGGCCTCGGCGGACAGCGCGTCATCCCGAATCTGGACAGTTATCCACTTTGGGTCACGGTTCGCTCCCCATGAGCATTTTCGACGGCTAAGCCCGCGCCATGAGCGAGTCCGGCCCCGATTCGGGGGCCACGGGGGGATTCCGCACTGTCGATGCTCACGCGATCCTGATTCTGGGGAGGGTTTTCTATGTCTGATACCAATGGTTCCTACACGCCTGTGAACAACGTCAAATACGGTCCTCAGGCGAAGGACGATTCGGCTCAGACGTCGGAAAACGCATTCATCCTGATCGATGTCCTGGCGAACGATCTGGGCGGAAACGCCAAGGTCCTGTGGTCGCTCGACCAGACCGACCAGGCGATCCGCACGGCGGACGGCGTCAAGGTGCTTCTGGCCAGCGGCGCCAAGGTTTGGTTCCAGGACGGAAAGCTCGCCTATGAGGGCGGTCGCGCCTGGGACGGTCTGGGCGCGGGCGCGACCGCGGTCGACACCTTCACCTATGCGATCCGCATGAGCACCGGCGTCGTGAGCTATGCGACCGTGACGATCACGATCACCGGAACCAACGACGGCCCGGTCGCGGTCGCCGACACGGCTTCCGGCACCGAGAACCAGATTCTGACCATCGACGTCCTGGCCAACGATACGGATGCCGATGACGGCCACGCCTTAACCCTGACTGCCGCCGCCGCGCCTTCGGGCAAGGGCGCCGCTTCGATCGCCGACAACCGGCTCGTCTTCACCCCCGGCACCGACTTCGATCATCTCGCGGCCGGAGCCACCGAGGTCGTCACCCTCACCTACACGATGAAGGACGACCAGGGCGCCAGCTCCAGCTCCACCGTCACCGTCACCATCACCGGCACCAATGACGGCCCCCTCGCCGTGGCCGATACGGCGTCCGGGACCGAGAACCAGATTCTGACCATCGACGTCCTGGCCAATGACACCGACGTCGATGATGGTCACCTCTTCACCCTTACCGCTGCTGCCGCGCCGACCGGCAAAGGCGCCGCGTCGATCGTGAACAACCAGCTCGTCTTCGCGCCGGGCACCGACTTCGACCATCTCGCAGCGGGCGCCACCGAGGTCGTGACCCTGACCTACACGATGCAGGACGAGCATGGCGCGAGCTCCGCCTCGACCGTGACTGTCACCATCACCGGCACCAACGACGGTCCTCTCGCCGTCGCCGACACGGCCGCCGGCACCGAGAACGGGACGCTCATCGTCGACGTCCTGGCAAACGACACCGATGTCGACGACGGCCATGCCTTCATTCTGACCGCCGCAGCCGCGCCCTCGGGCAAAGGCGCCGCTTCGATCTCGAACAACCGGCTCGTCTTCACTCCGGGAACCGACTTCGACCATCTCGCCGCCGGCGCCACCGAGATCGTGACCCTCAGCTACACGATGAAGGACGACCAGGGCGCGGAATCCGATTCCTCGGTCACGATCACGATCACCGGCACCAATGACGGTCCCCTCGCGGTCGCCGACTCGGCATCCGGCACCGAGAACCAAATTCTCGTCATCGACGTGCTGGGCAACGACACCGATGTCGACGACGGCCATGTCTTCACTCTCGTCGCGGCCGCCGCGCCGAGCGGCAAGGGCGCCGCTTCGATCGCCGACAACCGGCTGGTCTTCACCCCCGGCACCGACTTCGACCATCTCGCCGCCGGCGCCACCGAGGTGGTGATCCTGACCTACACGATGCAGGACGAGCACGGCGCGAGCTCCAGCTCGACGGTCGCGATCACGGTCTCGGGTGCGAACGACGCCCCGGTAGTGAGCGGCCCCCTGGCGGCCGCCGCAACGGAGGACGGCGCGGTCGTGGCGATCGACGGCCTGGCGAACGCAAGCGACGTCGACGACGGCGCGGCGCTCGCGGTCCAGCCGCCGGCGACCTTGCCGGCCGGGGTCACCTTCGATCCGGCGATCAATGCGTTCCGGTTCGATCCGGCCCACGCCGCCTACCAGTCGCTCGCTTCGGGCGCGACCGCGACGGTGACGGTCCACTATGCCGTGATCGATGGCACCGTCAGCACCCCGGCCTCGCTGAGCTGGACGGTTACCGGCACCAACGATTCGCCCGTCGTCACGTCGGGCGCGGCGGCGGCTTCCGGAAGCGTCGTCGAAGCGGGCAGCATCGTCGCCGGCATTGCGGCGGCCACCGGGACGCTCACCTCGAGCGACGTCGACGCCGGCGCCACCGCCGGCTGGAGCGGAAGCTCCGACGGCGTCTACGGCAGCTTCGCCATCGACGCTCAGGGCGTCTGGACCTACACGCTGGACGACAGCCGCGCCGCGACCGAAGCGCTCGCGCCCGGCCAGATTGTGAGCGATAGCTTCACCGCCACCGTGACCGACGAGCACGGCGCCTCCGCTCAGCAGACGGTCACGATCCAGATCACCGGCTCGGAGGACAATCGCGCGCCGACGGCCGAGGACGTCACGCTTTCCGGCAGGTCGGGCGTGCCCGGCGGCTCGGGCGTCGCGATTCCCCCCTACAATAACGGCTCGGGGATGATCTTCACCCGGCTCGTCGACAGCAACGGCGACGGCGTGGCCGACACCCCGGACGCGCCCTCGATCCTGTCGGGCGGATACGGCACGGGCCTCGCCACCGGCGACATCGACGGCGACGGCGACGTCGACATGGTGACGATCAACGGCAACCAGATCTGGACCTACACCAATACCGGCGACACCAACGGCGACGGGCGCGTGGACTTCGTCAGCACGCACGTCGCCACGATGGGCAACGGCAGCCAGGACATCGGCCTCACCGACCTCAACGGCGACGGCAATCTGGATATCGTCGTCAGCTCCTACGGTTCGCTGATCGAGCTGATCAACGTCGGCGACGGCAACGGCAACGCAATCGTCGACGATTTCGCGGCCCGGAGCGTCAGCACCAACGGCAGCGGCGGCTATACCTACGGAATCGCGACCGGAGATGTCGATGGCGACGGCCTCGCCGACATCGTCATCCCCAATTATGAAAATTATTATTATGGCGGCCAGCCGGTCACAATCATGTTCAACCGCGGCGACACCGACGGCGACGGCCAGATCAACTATGTGTCGCAAGGGCTTTATCCGGGCACGAACTCGGCGATGGGCGCCTCGATCGGCGACCTGAACGGCGACGGCCGCGCCGACCTCGTCATCTCGCGCTGGGACGGACAGGGCCTCCAGGTGATGCTCGGCCAAGGCGACACCAACGGCGACGGCCAGATCGAGTTCGCGGTCAGCAACGTCACCATCGGCGACCATGTGATGGAAACGACCCTGGCCGACCTGGACGGGGACGGCGACCTCGACCTCGCCTCGTCGGGCTCCAACGGCTATGTGCACATCAGCCTGAATCGGGGCGATACCGACGGCGACGGCAATCTGAACTTCACGACCACCGACTATCATGTCGGATACAGCACCTATGGCCTCGCCGTCACGGATCTCGACGGCGACGGCGATCTGGATGTCTTCGCGCCCAACCAGGGCGGCTATTGGAACGGCAACACCGCCTCCTACCTTAACAATGTCGGCGATACGAACGGCGACGGGGCCCCCGATTTCAACATCGTCCAGGTCACCAACGTGCCTTCGGGCTGGGATGCGGAGCCGCTCGACGTCGGCGTCGGCGGCGGCAGCGGCGCGCGCGAGGACGGCCCCCTGGTCACAGGCAGCTTCGTCGGCGGCGATGCGGACTCGGAAGACGTCGACCATCTGACGTTCGAGATATTGAGCGAGCCCGCGGAGGGCAGCGTCGTCAACAACGGCGACGGCACGTTCGGCTTCGATCCCGGCACCGACTTCCAGGATCTCGCTCTGGGCGAGACCCGCACCGTGACCTTCACCTATCGCGCGGTCGATCCGCAGGGGGCGGCATCGGCTCCGGCGACCGTGACGGTCACCGTCGCGGGCGCCAATGACGGGCCGGTCGTCACGTCGAGCTCGGCCGCGGCCAGCGGCTCCGTCACCGAGGCGGGCAATCTCGACGACGGCACCGTCGTCACCGGCACGGCCACGGCCGGCGGCACCCTGACCGCCTCCGATGCCGACAACGGCGCGACCGCCACCTGGTCCGCGGTGACGACCCTCCAGGGCACCTACGGCACCTTCTCGATCGATGCCGCCGGTCACTGGTCCTACGCGCTCGACAACAGCCGGCCGGCGACTCAGGCGCTCGCCGCCGGCGCGACCGTGACCGAGCAGTTCACCGCGCGGGTCACCGACGACAAAGGCGCGAAGGCGGATCAGGTCGTCACAGTCACGGTCAACGGCACCAATGACTCGCCGGTCGCGGTTGCGGACGTCTCCGGCAATGGCGGCGGCGAGGGCGCGACCGCTCTCGGCGCTGCCTTCCTGGTCAACACGCTGACCCAGAATTACCAGGGCCAGTCGGCCGTGACCGGGCTGTCCGACGGCGGTTTCGTCGTGAGCTACAATTCGGCGGCGCAATTCGGCGGACATCAGGGCATCGCCCTGCAACGCTTCGACGCTTCCGGCACGAAGGTCGGCGGGGAGATAATCGTCGCCGGCTCGTACGGCAATTATGCCGGCAATTCGGCCGTCACCGCGCTCAGCAACGGCGGCTTCGCGGTCAGCTGGGTCCAGAACGGCAACGGGAACAACCAGGATTACGACAACACTTTCGTGCAGTTGTACGACGCTCAGGGCGCTGCCGTGGGGAGCCCGGTCCAGGTCAACTCGACCGTCGTCTATTCGCAGTACGAACCCTCGATCACCGCCCTGGCCGACGGCGGCTTCATCGTCACTTTCAACGACAACAGCGCTTACGCCAACAACAATTACAACCAGGCCACGGATGTGCGGGCGCAGATCTTCAGCAGCACCGGGGCCAAGGTGGGCGGCGAGTTCATGGTGAATTCGAATGTCGACGGCGACCAGTATCAGTCGAACGTCGTCACCCTCGCCTCAGGCAATTTCGTCGTTGCCTGGCAGGACAGCAGCAGCGGCAATTCCAACGTCCTTGGCCAGATGTTCACAGCGTCGGGCCAGCGCGTCGGCGGGACGATGACGCTCGGCAACGTCTCCGACGGCAGCTCGAAGCAGTCAGTGTCGCTGACGGCGCTCGCCAATGGCGGTTTCGTGGCGGCCTTCACCAGCTACCGCAATGACGGAACGCAGAACTACCACGATGTGCACGCGACCCTGTTCGACTCGAGCGGCAACCAGGTCGGAATCGAACTGGTGATCAATACGACGTCGTTGGGAAGCCAGCACCAGCCGGCGATCAGCGCCCTGTCCGACGGTTCCTTCGTGATCGTCTGGGTGGATAACAGCGCCTATTACGGCAACAGTCCCGACTACAACCGGGGCGAGGACATCAAAGGCCAGCTGGTCGCGGCGGACGGCACCCTCGTCGGCGGCGAGTTCCTCGTCGGGACGTCCCCGCAGGGGGGCCAGTACGAGCCGTCGATCACGACCTTGGCCGGCGGCGACATCGTCGTCACCTGGACCGACTACAGCAACGCCTATGGCGACGGCGACACCGGCGTCATCGCGCAGATCTATGCCTTCGACAAGAATGACGAGAACGAGATCGTCACGATCGACGTCCTCGAGAACGATACGGACGTGGACTCCGGCGCGACCTTCAGCCTGGTGTCGGTCACCCAGCCCTCGAAGGGCTCCGTGTCGATCGTGGACGGCAAGATCGTGTTCGATCCGGGCACGGACTTCGACCATCTCGCCAAGAACGCGCGCGAAACCGTCACCGTCACCTACGTGATGCGGGACGAGCACGGCGCGACGTCGACGGCCACGACGGCGATCATCGTCACCGGCACCAACGATGCTCCGGTGGTCAGCGGCGCAGTCTCGGGCACGGCCGTCGAAAACGGCAGCGCGAGCACCCTCGACGCCTTCGCCAATGCCGGCGACCTCGACGACAATGCGGTCTTCACGGCCGTGATCGGGATTCTGCCGGCCGGAGTCGCCTACAGCGCCGCGACGCACAGCTTCTCGCTGAATACCGACCACGCATCGTTCCAGTCGCTGGCGCCCGGCGAGAGCAAGACCGTCACGGTCAGCTACGGAATCAGCGACGGCACCGCCACGAGTCCGGCCATTGCGAGCTGGACGGTCACCGGCACTTACGATGCGCCGGTCGTGACCGGCACGGTTTCGGGCAGCGCGACCGAGGATGGCGCCCAGTCGACGCTCAACGCGCTCGCCAATGCGGTGGCGGTCGATAACGGATCGACCCTGTCGGTGGTGGACGTCCCGGCCACTCTGCCCGCCGGCGTCACGTACAATGCCGCGACCCGAAGCTTCACCCTCAATCCGGCCGATCCCGCCTACCAGTCGCTCGCCCAGGGCCAGACGACGACCGTTTCGGTGACCTATGGGGTGAGTGACGGCACGACGACCCTCGCCGACACCGTGAAATGGACCGTCACCGGCACCAACGACATCCCGACGGTGAGCGGGGCCGTGACCGGTACAGCGACCGAGGACGGCGCCAGCGTCACCCTCGCCGCGCTGACCGGCGCCGCCGACGTCGATTCCGGTGCGACTTTGTCCGTCACCAGCATCGGCGCACTCCCGAGCGGAGTGACCTGGAACGCTGCGACCCAGAGCTTCACGCTCAACCCGGCCCACGCCGCCTACCAGTCGCTCGCCGCCGGCGCGACGACCATCGTCACGGTGAGCTACCGGGTCACCGACGGCACGAGCTCGGTCCCGCAGACCGCGAGCTGGGTCGTCACCGGCACGAACGACGCCCCGGTCGTGAGCGGCCCAGTCGCAACGACTGCGACGGAGGATGGCTCGATCTCCATCATCAACGCCCGCGCCCAGACCTCGGACGTCGATGCGGGCAACACGCTGACAGTCGTCGACGTCCCGGCCACGCTGCCGGCCGGCGTGACCTACGACGCCGCGAACCAGACCTTCTCGATCAACCCGGCGGATTCTGCCTATCAATCGCTCGCCCCGGGCGAGACGGTAGTCGTCCAGGTGAATTACGGCGTCTCCGACGGCACCGTCACCTCCGCGGCAAGCGCCCGCTGGACCGTCACCGGCACCAACGACGCTCCGAAGCTCGGTCTCGACGTGCCGGCGACCGGCCCAACCGCAACCTTTGTCGAAAACGGGTCGGCCGTGGCTCTAACCGGCCCCGGCGTCGCCGTGGACGACATCGGCGAGCGTGATCTGACCTCGCTCAAGGTAACGATAGGCGGGCTTCAGGACGGCTCGGCCGAGCGGCTCGCTCTGGGCACCGCTACCGTCCAGCTCGGCTCCAACGCCAGCGGCAGCTTCACGGTGGGCGGCGAGGCGTTCACCTACTCCTATGTCGCCTCCACCCGAGTCCTTACGATCACGGCCAACGACACCCGGATCGCCCCGGCGGCGCTCGAAGCGCTGATCGAGACCATGGCCTATGCCAACGTTTCCGAGGCGCCGACCGCCGGCTCGCGGACCTTCGCCTTCGTGGCGACCGACGCGAGCGGCGCGACGTCCGCCACCCAGACGGCGCGTGTCGACGTGGTCGCGGTCAACGACGCTCCGGCGGGTGCCGACCGCACCCTGACGGCCACGGAAGACACGCCGCTCCCGCTGACCGCGGCGAACTTCGCGCTTACCGATCCGGACGGCAACGCGCTCGGCGCGGTCAGGATCGTGACCCTGCCCGGGGCGGGATCGCTGACCCTGAACGGCGTTGCGGTCACCGCCGGCCAGCTCGTCTCCGCGGCTGACATCGCGGCGGGCAAGCTGGTCTTCGCAGCGGCGGCCAACGCCAACGGCAGCGGCTATGCCAGCTTAACCTTCCAGGTGCAGGACAATGGCGGGACCGCCAACGGCGGCCAGGACACCGACGCCTCACCCAACACGATGACGATCAACGTCACGGCCGTGAACGACCCGGTGACCGACGTCAGCCTGTCGGCCAACACGACTCCGGAGAACGTTCCGAGCGTCACAGTCGGCGTCCTTTCCGCGACTGACGCCGACGTCGGCCAGACCTTCACCTACACGATCCGTCCGGGCCTCGACGGAGCTTTGTTCACGATCGTCGGCGACGAGCTGCGCGTCGGCGGAACCGGCCTCGACTATGAGCAGGCGGCGAGCCGCCAGGTCACCGTCCGAGCCACC
>DASVVM010000047.1:0-2136 GCA_036386555.1 Allosphingosinicella sp. | reverse complement strand
CGATTCGCCCAGGGTCGGGACTTTGACTTCGGTCGCCATGTCGTTCCTTTATCCGGCCTTGCGCTGCGCCGGCGCGTGACTGCTATGGCCGAGCGCGTCGGCGATCAAGGCCGCCTGCTCGGCGGCGTGGCGCTTGGCGAGCCCCGTGGCCGGCGACGCCGAGGCCGGGCGGCCGGCATAAAGCGCCCGCCGCGGCTTCACGCCCGCTTCCTCGAGGCAGCGGTCGATCCGCCAGTCGAGGAAGTTCCAATAGCCCTGGTTCTGAGGCTCCTCCTGGGCCCAGACCACGTCCTCGAGCGCGGTCATGCGCTTGAGGCGGGTGGTCAGGGGCTCCGACGGGAAGGGATAGAGCTGCTCGAGCCTTACTATCGAAGTGTGGCGATCTTTGGCGTTGTCTCGCGATTCCATCAGTTCGTAGGCGATCTTTCCACTGCACAGCACGAGGCGCTTCACCTCCGCGTCGGCGGGGCCGCCGACGTCGGACAGGATGCGCTTGAAATGGCTCTCCCCGATGAAGTCCCCGATCGGCGACACGGCCTGCTTGTGCCTGAGCAGGGACTTAGGAGTCATGACGATCAGCGGCTTTCGGAAGTCGCGCTTCATCTGGCGCCTGAGCAGGTGGAAATAATTCGCCGGAGTGGTGCAATAGGCGACCTGCATATTGTCCTCGCCGCACAATTGCAGGAACCGCTCGGGGCGGGCCGAGCTGTGCTCGGGCCCCTGCCCTTCATAGCCGTGCGGGAGGAGCAGGACGAGGCCGCTGGCGCGAAGCCACTTGGCTTCGCCGGCGGCGATGAACTGGTCGATGATCACCTGGGCGCCGTTGGCGAAGTCGCCGAACTGCGCCTCCCAAAGCACCAGGGTGCGCGGGTCGGCGATCGAGAAGCCATATTCGTAGCCGAGCACTCCGAATTCGGAGAGCGGCGAATCCCGGACCTCGAAGCGGGCCCCTTCGACCTGGGTCAGGGGGATATATTTGTGGCCGTTGGTCTGGTCGACCCAGGCGGCGTGGCGGTGGCTGAACGTGCCGCGGGCGCTGTCCTGGCCGGAAAGCCGGACTCCGCAGCCCTCCTTGAGAAGCGTGCCGAAGGCGAGCGCTTCGGCCGTCGCCCAGTCGAAGCCCTGGCCGCTGGCGAACATCGCGGCCTTGGCGTCGATGATCCGCTGGAGCGTCTTGTGAACGGTCAGGCCCTCGGGGATCGTGGTCAGTATTGCACCCACTTCACGCAGGGTGTTCTCGTCGACGCCGGTCGAGACGTTGCGGCGCTCGGTCTCCGGAGTCTCCGGCCGGCCGAGGCCCGACCAGCGGCCCTCGAACCAGTCGGCCTTGTTGGGCAGATAGGATTTGGCCGCCTCGAACTCGGTCTCGAGCAGGGCGGTGAACTCGCCGACCCGGGCCTCGGCCCAGGCGGGATCGATCACGCCTTCCTGGCGGAGCCGGGCGCCGTAGAGCTCGGAGACCGGCGGGTGCTTGCGGATCTCGGCATACATGAGCGGCTGGGTGAAGCTCGGCTCGTCGCCCTCGTTGTGGCCGAAACGGCGGTAGCACCACATGTCGATGACGATGTCGCGGGCGAACTTCTGACGATACTCGATGGCGAGCTTGCAGGCGAAGGTCACCGCCTCCGGATCGTCGCCGTTGACGTGGAGAATCGGCGCCTGCACCGATTTGGCGATGTCCGACGGATAAGGTGACGATCTGGCGAATTGCGGGCTGGTCGTAAAACCTACCTGGTTATTGATGACATAGTGGATGGTGCCCCCGGTGCCGTAGCCGGGGATTCCGGAGAAGGCGAAGCATTCGGCGACGATGCCCTGGCCGGCAAAGGCGGCGTCGCCGTGCAGGAGCACCGGCAGGACCTCGCCCACCTTCTTGCTCCCGCCGCGCCCGACCTGGAGCGCGCGGACCTTGCCGAGCACGACCGGGTCCACCGCTTCGAGATGGCTGGGATTGGGGACCAGCGACATATGGACCTGGATCCCGTCGAACTCGCGGTCGGACGAGGTTCCGAGATGATATTTGACGTCGCCCGAGCCGCCCACGTCCTCGGGATTGGCCGAGCCTCCGGCGAACTCGCTGAAGATCGCCCGGTAGGGCTTGGCCATGACGTTGGCGAGGACGTTGAGCCGGCCGCG
>DASVVM010000046.1:0-43483 GCA_036386555.1 Allosphingosinicella sp. | reverse complement strand
GCGCCGCCGACGGTGGCGACCCATATGACCGACTTGAAGCCTCTTGCGATCATGAGGGCATCCCTTCCCTGCTCGTCCATGGGCAAGCGGACGTCCGCCGGGCGACCCTGAGAGTCGCCGAGCGGGCCCGCGGATTGGCTTTGATTTCGGATTCGCCGGCCTTGACCGGCCTTGCGACGGCTTCGAACGTGGGGTCCGGCCGGCTCGCAGCCCGGACCGGCAGGTGGCGCGAGCCTGCCGGAACGTCTCCGCTGCGCTCTTTGAGGAAGCGCTTGACCATGCGGTCCTCGAGGCTGTGGAAGGTGACCACCGCCAGCCTTCCGCCCGGCTTCAGAACCTGCTCGGCCGCTTCCAGACCGCCTTCGAGCTCCTGAAGCTCTTCGTTGAGATGGATCCGGATCGCCTGGAAGGTTCGGGTCGCCGGATCCTTCTTCATGCCCGCGTGCCAGCCGAGCGCCTTCCGCACGATCCCCGCGAGCTGCCCCGTCCGCTCCAGCGGCCGGGCCGCGACGATGGCGCGCGCGATCCGGCGCGACTTCGGCTCGTCGCCATAGCGGTAGATGACGTCCGCTATCTCCTCTTCCGAGGCGTTGTTGAGGAAGTCGGCGGCGCTCATCCCGTCCTGGCCCATCCGCATGTCCAGCGGGCCGTCGGACTGGAACGAGAAGCCCCGCTCGGCGCGGTCGAGCTGCATCGAGGAGACGCCTATGTCGAGCGTCACTCCATCGACGCCCTCCACATTGCGGTCGGCAAGCGCCTGACGCATCCGGGAAAAACGCTCCGGAACAAGCGTCAGGCGCCCCCCGCTCGAAGCCGCCAGCGCCTCGCCTTCTGTTACCGCATCGGGATCGCGGTCGAAGGCGTAAACTCTGGCAGCCCCTTTTTCGAGAATGGCCTTGGTATAGCCGCCGGCGCCGAACGTGCCGTCGACATGGGTTTCGCCGCGGGCGACGGCGAGGGCGGCGATAACCTCGTCGAGAAGCACCGGGACGTGCGGGGCGGGCACGGTCTCGGGGCTCATGCGCTGAGGCCCTTTTCCTCGAGGCGCCAGGCGGCGATCTCCTTGAGGTCGCGATCGCCCTCGACGAGCGCGGTCCGCGGATTCCAGATCTCGACGATCCCGCCGACTCCGACGAACAGGGCGAGGTCCTCGATCTTGCCCTTGCGGCGCATCATCGGCGGAAGGACGATCCGGCCGGACGGGTCGTAGGGGACATCCTCGGTCATGCCGAACATGCGCCGGGCGCGGGCATAATGATCGTCGAGCGTTCCCCCGCGATCCTCTTCGGCGAGGCGGCGGCGCTCGAGGTCGGTCCACAGATTCTTGGCGTAATTGCGCCCGTAGGCGGTCAGGCAGGGGGCGATCTCATGGGCGCCGACGACGATCGCGCGGGAGTCGGAACGGCGCTCGATTACGGAGCGGACGAAGGCGGGAACGGAGAGACGCCCCTTGGCGTCCACTACGTTGAGCGCGCTTCCCTGGAAGAAGTCCTCGACCTCCACCGCCCCTGTCCGCTCCCATACACGGAGCTCCCCCGTTCGCGGAAACACGAAGGTCGCCGCGTGACTCGCCGGTCAGCCGAGAAGATGCCCCAAAAATCAGAAGGCGTGGATAACATCGGCGAACCGCTAAGGGAAGGGGATTTCATGCCTTTTTTGGGGATTTCATGCCCTGAGAGGGTAATTCGTGGTTTGTTCCTAATAATGTTCAATCACTGTTCTCAAGACGCGGCCTGTGGATAAGTATGGTGATTAGCGCGCGCGGCGGCGGCGCAGCAAGAGTCCGATTCCCGCTGCGGCGGCGGCGAGAAGCAGGGCCGGCATCACCAGCCGGCCGGCGCCCCCCGTCTCGCGCAACGCTGGTCGACCCGGCCGCGGCCTTCCGGCAAGCGAGTCGAGCCACTCGCCGACCACGGCGGGATTGTCGGCCACGGGGCGATCGAGGCCGTTCGGAGCCCAGAGGGAGTCGCGCAGGAGATCGGCGTCGGCGACCACCCGGACGGTGCCGCGCCCGAGCCTGCACAGCGCGGTCCAGCCTCCCGGGGCGACGACGCAATCGGAGCTTGAGCTGCGCAGCCGGCCGGGCGAATCCATCACGATCCGATGGCCGTTCCAGGTCGCCTCGACCTGCGCCGGCGACTGGGGTCCGTCCAGGGTCAGCCGCCAGTGGTTGAGCAGGGGCGCCAGAAGCCCGGCCGGAGGCGGCCGCCTGATGTCGCCCAGGGGAAGCTCGCTCGGCCAGGTCAGCATCGGGTCGGTGAGAATGAGCGCCCGGCCCCCGCCGCGGATCCAGCCGTCGAGCGCCGCAAGCTCCGCGGGCGCCAGCCGGTGCGGCTGGGCGAGGAACAGCAGGCGCCTGCCGTCCAGATTTTTCGCGTCGAGCACGTCCACGGGTCCGATTCGGAAGGTCGAGCGAAGATAGTGATAGGCCGTCGGCGCCTTTGAGCCGGCATCGAACGGTCCTTTTTCCCCCCAGATCAGCGGCAATCCGGTCATCAGCATCACGACCGGCCGAGTGTCGTGACTGGGGGGCTCATCTGCCGCCGCGAGGAGGAGAAACGCGGCGACGGCGAGCGCGAAACCGCCTCCCCTGTCGACGGGGGAGGAGTCAGCGCGCCTGTGCCGGCGTCGGCTGAGTGCTGTTATCGTCCTCGGCATTGCCGGGAGCGACTCCGAGCTCGGCGAGCGGTTCCTTGGGCTCGCTCTGGTTGGAGGCCGGTGTGCCGGCCTGGTTGCCGGAGAGCTGAGTCTCGATCAGATTGGGGGTGATCGGCGCTTCGTTGCTCGGACTGGTGAAGACCGCGCCGAGAAGCACGAGCAGGAATACGAAGGCGAGGCCGGTGAGGCCGATTCGGACCCGTTGCACGCGCTTTCCGATCTCCCAGCCCCACAATCTTGCGTAAAGAGTAACTTACGCCACCGACTTTGTCGAACCCCCCGTCGCTGTTGCGAAGCACTCGCAGAAAAGCCCTTGACGTCGCATGCTGCGCTCGCGAAGTGATTGATATGATGAAAAGCCCCCTTCTCCTCGCCGCCCCCTTGTCCCTGCTCCTCGCGCTCGGCGCCTGCGAACAGGAGACGATCGACCCCAATGCCGACGACCGGGCCGACGCGGCCAACGTCGCCAACGCCGCGGCGTCGGTGCCACCTCCGCCGATGATCCAGGCCAGCCGGACCTACCGGTGCAAGGACAACAGCCTCCTCTACGCGGACTTCTACACCAACGACACGGTCCAGGTCCGCGCCAAGAAGGACGAGCCCGGAACGACCCTGACCGCCGCCGCCGCCGGCCAGCCCTACACCGCCGAAGGCTATTCGCTCAGCGCCAACTCGGCGCAGATCAGCTACACCGCCCCCGGCAAGGGCGCGCAGAGCTGCAAGGCGTAAAATCCTCCCCATCGAAGATGGGGAGGGGGACCCCGCGTAGCGGGGTGGAGGGGTAGCTGGCGCAGGCCTGCGCAATTACCCCTCCACCACACTTCGTGTGGTCCCCCTCCCCACCGCTTCGCGGCAGGGAGGACAATCCCTACCCAAGCCCCGCCGCCGCCGCTAACAGGCGCTCGCATGAGCGAATCCATCACGCCTGAGATCGTCGCCGGGCACGGCCTCTCCCCCGAAGAATATGAGCGGGTGCTCGTCGCGCTGGGCCGGGAGCCCAACATGACCGAGCTCGGCATCTTCTCGGTGATGTGGTCCGAGCATTGCTCGTACAAGAGCTCCCGAATCCACCTGAAGAAGCTCCCGACCGAGGCTGACTGGGTGATCTGCGGCCCGGGCGAGAATGCCGGGGTGATCGACATCGGCGACAACCAGGCGGCCATCTTCAAGATGGAGAGCCACAACCACCCCTCCTACATCGAGCCCTACCAAGGGGCCGCGACCGGGGTGGGCGGGATCCTGCGCGACGTCTTCACCATGGGCGCCCGCCCGGTCGCCAACCTCAACGCGCTCCGCTTCGGCCGGCCCGACCATCCGAAGATGCGCCACCTGATCGCCGGGGTCGTCGCCGGGATAGGGGGGTACGGGAATTGCGTCGGGGTCCCGACCGTCGGCGGCGAAGTCGATTTCCACCGCGCCTATGACGGCAACATCCTCGTCAACGCGATGACCGTGGGGGTCGCGGACCAGGACAAGATCTTCTATTCGGCCGCCGCCGGGATCGGCAATCCGGTCGTCTATGTCGGCTCCAAGACCGGCCGCGACGGAATCCACGGCGCCACCATGGCGAGCGCCGATTTCTCCGAGGACAGCGAGGAGAAGCGCCCGACCGTGCAGGTCGGCGACCCCTTCACCGAGAAGCTCCTCATCGAAGCCTGCCTCGAGCTGATGGCGTCCGACGCCATCGTCGCGATCCAGGACATGGGCGCGGCCGGCCTCACCTCCTCCTCGGTCGAGATGGCGTCCAAGGGCGGGGTCGGGCTCGAGCTCGACATGGATTCGGTGCCCTGCCGCGAGACCGGGATGACGCCCTACGAGATGATGCTGTCGGAATCGCAGGAGCGGATGCTGATGGTCCTCAAGCCCGGCCGCGAGCCGGAGGCCGAGGCGATCTTCCGCAAATGGGAGCTCGATTTCGCGATCATCGGCCGGGTGACGGATACGGGCCGGCTCGTCCTGAAGTGGAAGGGCGAGACCGCCGCCGACATCCCGCTCGCCCCGCTCGCCGACGACGCACCCTGCTACGACCGGCCCTGGGCAGAGACCCCGAAACGCGAGCCTCTGGCCGACGTGCCCGAATGCACCGACGCGGCGGCCGACCTGCTCGCACTGATGGCTTCGCCCGACCTCTCCAGCCGCCGCTGGATCTGGGAGCAATATGACCACATGGTCGGCGCGGATACGGTGCAGCGCCCCGGCGGCGACGCCGCGATCGTCCGGGTCCACGGCACCGGCAAGGCGCTCGCAATGACCACCGACGTCACTCCGCGCTATTGCTTCGCCGACCCGCGTGAGGGCGGGAAGCAGGCGATCGCCGAGGCGTATCGCAACCTCTGCGCGGTCGGGGCGACTCCGCTCGCGGCGACCGACTGCATGAACTTCGGCAACCCGCAGCGCCCTGAGATCATGGGCCAGTTCGTCGGCTGCATCGAAGGCATGGCCGAGGCGTGCCGGGCGCTCGACTTCCCGATCGTGTCCGGTAACGTCTCGCTCTACAACGAGACCAAGAGCGAGGACGGCGGCGGAAGCGCCATCCTGCCGACCCCCGCCATCGGCGGAGTCGGCCTGCTCAAGGACTGGCGCAAGGCCGTCGGGATCGGCTTCAAGGGCGCGGGCGACGTCATCGTCGCGATCGGGACCCGCCGCGGCCATCTCGGCCAGTCGCTCTGGCTTCGCGAGATCCACGGCCGTGAGGACGGGCCGCCCCCGCCCGTCGACCTCGCCGCCGAGCGCTCCGCCGGGGAGTTCGTCCGCGCCGCCATCGCCGGAGGCGCGATCACCGCCTGCCACGACGTCTCCGGCGGCGGCCTTGCGGTCGCGCTCGCCGAAATGGCGCTTGCCGGCAATGTCGGAGCCATGATCAACAAGCTTCGCCCGCCAAGCGACGCTGCGCTCTTCGCCGAGGATCAGGGCCTCTACGTCGCAACCATCTGCGACAATTGCCTGCTCACCTTCCTTGCCCGGGCCCATGCCGCCGCGGTGGAAGTGCAGGCGATCGGCCGGACCTGCGGAAGCCGCCTGATCTTCGAGCTGCCCGCAGGCGACCATGCCGTCTCGCTCGCCGACCTGCGCAAAGCCCATGAAGGCTTCTTCCCGAAGCTGATGGGAAGCGACGCTGCGCTGGCTTGACCGTCGTCCCGCACCAGAGAATATCAATCCTCTCCCAGCCGGGAGAGGGACGGCCGCCGTGAAGCGGCGCAGGGTGAGGGCATGGCATCCGCCGGCTATTCCGGAACTCCGCTCGCGCGGAAGCTGTCGCTGAAGGACGGGCAGCGCGTCTGGCGGGACGCCATGCCGGATAGCGTTCGAATCGAGATCGAACGGGAAGGCCTGGACCTCGACCTGCTCCCCTCGCCGGAAGCGCCGATCGACGCGGCCCATATCTTCGTCACCGAATATGCCGACATGGAATCGAAGCTGGCCGACCTGCGTCCTCTTCTCGCCCCTGGGGGCTTCATCTGGGTGAGCTGGCCGAAGAAGGCTTCGAAGGTCGCGACCGACATCAGCGAGGACAGGATCCGCGACGCCATCCTCCCCTCGACCGACCTTGTCGACGTCAAGGTTTGCGCCGTCGACTCGATCTGGTCGGGTCTCAAGCTGATGGTGCGGAGGCGGCACTGATCCGTCATCCCGGCGAAAGCCGGGACCTCGGCGAGACTCGCCGAGACTTCCTTTCCTGAGGTCCGGCTTCGCGGGGATGACGGGGGCTATTGCGAACGCTTCGCATTATCGCTACATCCAGCCTCATGATCGTTTGCGTCTGTAACGCGATTCGCGAATCGGAAGTCCGCCAGGCGGCGCTCGAAGGCGCGTCCTGCCCGAGCAGCGCCTACGGCCGATTCGGCCGCAAGCCGCGCTGCGGCCAATGCTTTTCCTTCGCCCGGCAGGTCATCGCGTCCGCGCAGGCCGCCGGCTGACCGATCCGCGCTCCCAAGCCGCCCAGCCGTCCGTCGCATTTCCTGACAATGCTTCTCAATCGCCGCCCGGCGACGGTGGAGCCCCGCCGCGACTGACTCGCAAACTCAGCTAATTTTTCGCAGTTTTCTGCGGTTTTTAGATGCTTTTCAAACCTGAAGCCGCTACAGATCCGGCCCCTGAAGGGAGAGCCGGAATGAAGGGCGACGCAAGGGTCATCGAGCTTCTCAACGAGGCTTTGCGCAACGAGCTCACCGCCACCAATCAATATTGGCTCCACTACCGGCTGCTCGACAATTGGGGCGTGAAGCGCCTCGCCGCCTTCGAGCGCGGCGAATCGATCGACGAGATGAAGCATGCCGACCGGCTCGCCGAGCGGATCCTGTTCCTCGACGGCCTGCCCAATTTCCAGCTGCTGGGCCGCCTCCGGATCGGCGAGACCGTCGAGGAGGTGCTTCGCTCCGACCTCGACCTCGAGATCGAGGCCGTCGAGCAGCTGAAGGGCGCGATCCAGCATTGCGAGGCGGTGCGGGACTATGTCAGCCGCGACCTCTTCGCCGACATCCTCGAGAATGAGGAAGCCCATATCGACTCCCTCGAAATGCAGTTCGAGATGATCGCCCGGATGGGCCTGCCGAACTACATCCAGCTGCAGAGCAAGCCCGCGGAGGACTGAGCCGCCTCAGGCCCGGTGTCTCAGCTTTCCGGCGCCTGCGCTCCGTGCCGAATACGGAGGATGAGGACGCGTTCCCCCTCCACACGATAGCGCAGAACGTAGGGCCAAACGATCGTCATCTCACGTCGGCCGTCCCCCGCCTCTCTCCCACGCTCGGAAAATTCCCCGAGGCTGTCGGCGACGGCGATGAGTCGTTGCGCCAATCGCGTCGCTGCGGCAGGATTGAAGGCTGAAATGTAGGTGACGATCGCTTCGAGGTTTCCAACCGCCTCGTCGGTCCAGAAAATTTGCCGCAATTCAGTCGCCGGCGCGAGGGCGAGGCATCGGCTTCGATTTACCCCATGAACCGAGCCAGCGCCGAACGGCGCCGTGGCTGATCAGGCGGCCGGCGCGGACGTCGGCGTCGGCCCGGTCGTCGGCGTCGGCCTCGGCCTCAGGGTCCGCTGGTTCAAACAGGTGGCGCTCCGCCTTCATGCGCATTCCATAGCACGCAGCGGCAGACACGACAAAGGCGGCTGGCGTCGGATCCGGAATCAGTATTTGATTTAGGCTGAGACATTCTGTCGAATAGGGCATGACCGCAGCCACCGAACCGCCGCCGCGCATCGCCACTCTGGACATCGTCCGCGGAGTCGCGGTGATGGGCATTTTGGCGATGAACATCGTCGGCTTCGCCTTGCCTTTCCAGGCCTATATGAACCCGGTCGCCCTCGGGCCGATAAGCGATTCGGACTACCTCTCCTGGGCAGTCAGCTTCATTCTCGTCGACGGCAAGATGCGCGGCCTCTTCTCCTTCCTGTTCGGGGCGAGCATGATGCTCGTGATCGAGCAGGCAAAGGCGAAGGGCGAGCCCGAGGAGCGGATCCACTATCGCCGGATGTTCTGGCTGCTCGCCTTCGGCCTCGTCCATCTCTACCTCATCTGGTTCGGCGACATCCTCGTCGGCTACGCTTTGGTCGGAATGATCGCCTTCCTGTTCCGCAACCTCTCCCAGCGGGCCCTGATCCGCTGGGCGATCGGACTCCTGGTAGTCCAGCTTCTGATCCTGGCCGGCCTGGCCGCCGGCGCGGCGGCGCTCCAGCAGGCGGCAGCCGCTCCCGGCGCCGATCCCGCCCTGGTCTCCGAATGGAGGGGGCTGGAGCGCGAGTTCGGCGCGATGAGCGCCCAGGCGAGGGCGCATGAATTCGCGCTCTACCGCGGCGATTACTCGGCAATCCTTGCGGACCGGGTCAAGGATCAGGCCCTGGGTCCGATCAAGGGCCTCGGACTGTTCGGCTGGGAGACCCTCGCTTATTTCCTGCTCGGAATTGCGGCCTTGCGGTCGGGCTTCCTGACGGGAGGCTGGACCGATGCCCGCTACCGCAAGACGGCGCTGGTCGGCTTCGGCATCGGAATACCGGCCTACGCGCTGCTCGCCTGGCTGCTCGTGCACGACGGTTTTTCGGTGCCGGGAGTCTTCGCCTTGTCGATGGCGGCGACGGTTCCGTTCCGGCCCCTGATGGTGATCGCGACCGCCTCGCTCATCATCCTCGCCACCCGCAAAGGCGGAGCGCTGGTCGACCGGATCGCCGCGGCCGGGCGGGCCGCCTTCACCAACTATCTCGGCACCAGCCTCGTCATGACGAGCCTCTTCTACGGTTATGGAGCCGGGCTGTTCGGGACATTGGGACGGGCCCAATTGTGGCTGGTCGTGCTGGCGATGTGGGCGTTGATGCTGCTCTGGTCGAAGCTTTGGCTGGACCGGTTCCTCTATGGGCCGCTCGAATGGCTGTGGCGCTCGCTCGCGCGCGGGGCGGTGCAGCCGATGCGGAGGATTTAGGCGCCCCTCCACCACCCTTCGGGCGGTCCCCCTCCCCTGCAAATGCAGGGGAGGATATTAATTCAGGTCCCCGCTCGCCGCCTGACCAGCGGATTGGCCTCAGCCTCGAGCTGGGTGATGGTTTCGAGATAAAGGGGGCGCAGGCGCGCGACGAAGGGCAGGAGGTTGTCGGGGAAGAAGCCCATCTCGATCGCCCGGCGGGCGCCGAACTCGATCTCCTCGGCGAGCGCTCCCAGCGGTTCAGCGCCGAATTGCCGAGCCTCGGACTTCATCGTGTGGGCGGGAAGGACGAGGCCGGCGGTGTCGCGGGCCTGCATCGCCGATTCGATCCGGCTCACCGCTTTCTCGCCGTCCTCGCGGAAATAGCTGAGGATTCGCGCGAATCCCGCGCCCAGCTCGCTGCGCGCAGCACAGAAGACCGTCCAGTCGACGACTTCTTCTTCGTTCCCGGTCCACTCGTCCACGAAGCGAGACTAGGACGCCGGGAGTAAAGGACCCGTTGACGCGACCGCGGCAATCAGTCGCCGCTCGAGATCAGAGTGTCGAGCGGCGCCGCCGGAACGATCCGCATCCGGCTGAGCTGCTTTTCGGCGACCTGCCGCCCGTCCGGCAGAAAATGGCGCACCGACCAGCCGGCCGCCCGGTTGCCCTCGTAGCGCGAGCAGACGGTCTGGCCCGCCGCCGCTTCGAGCAGGACCCGGAACGTGAATTCGAGAGGCGGGCGTTCGGGGGGCTGCGCCGGAGCGCTCGGCTTGGCGAAGAGGACGGCATGGGCGATCCCCTTGATGCAGTCGACATCCCGGCGCCGCCACGACCCTGCGCGCATGGCGAGGATGTGATGCGGACCGAAGGGGGCGAACTGGACGACCGCATTTTCCGCTGGAGCGGCCGGAGAGCCGAAGCTCGCAATCGCACGCCAATGGTCGGGAGCGATCCTGGCGATGGGCCGGTCGGTCAGAAGTGCCACTTCATGCACCCCGCCCTCTTTGTCCATCTGGTAATAAAAACGGTCGCTCCCCACCGCGCGCAACTCGGCGTCGGGGTTCGCGCCGCCCCGGTCCCACCCGGCCACCCGGTCCCCAGCGCGGAACATATCGGCCCGAACCTTCGCGACCAGCTCGCGATACGCCGGGTCGTTACGCGGATCGGCCGGTTCAAACGGCGCGGCCGGCACGGCGGCGACGGCGATGAGAAAAGCCGGCAGTCCCACGAATTTGCGCATCTGCTCGTCCCTTTTTGCTCGCTTTACAATGGATCGCCGCGGCGGGAAGGAGGGGTGCCGGACAGCTTCAGCTTTTCGAGTCGTACGGGTTCTTTCCGCCCCGCATCGAGAGGCGGATCGGGACCGCTCCGAAGCCCAGCTCGCGGCGCATCCCGTTCATCAAATAACGGCGGTAGCTTTCGGGGAGAGCTTCCAGGCGGCTTCCGAAGACGACGAAGCTGGGCGGGCGCGATCCGATCTGGGTGATGTAGCGCAGCTTGATCCGGCGGCCGCTGACCGCCGGCGGCGGGTTCTTCTCGACCGCGTCCTCGAACCAGCGATTGAGCTGGCCTGTCGAGACCCGTTTCGACCAGGTCTCGCGGACCTCGAAGGCGGCGCCGAGCAAGGCATCGAGGCCCTTGCCCGTCTTCGCCGAGACCGTGAGCAGGGGAACGTTCGGCGCCTGGGCCAGACCCTCGCCCAAGGCCGCCTTGATCCCGTTGAAGAGGCTGCTCTGGTCGTGCGCCAGGTCCCATTTGTTGATCGCAATGACCAGCGCGCGACCCTCCTGGAGGACCCGGTCCCCGATCTTGAGGTCCTGCGCCTCGAGGCCGAGCGTTCCGTCGAGCAGGAGCACGACCACCTCCGCGAAGTCGACGGCTCGAAGGCCGTCGGCGACAGCCAGCTTCTCGAGCTTGTCCTGCACCTTGGCCTTCTTGCGCATTCCCGCCGTGTCGATCAGGCGCACCGGCCGTTCCTCGCCCCCCGGCGATCGCCACATCCAGTCGATTGCGATCGAATCGCGGGTGATCCCCGCCTCCGGCCCGGTGATCAGCCGCTCCTGATCGAGGATACGGTTGATCAATGTCGACTTACCGGCATTGGGACGGCCGACGACCGCCAGCTTGAGCGGCCCTTCCCCGAGCCTGTCCTCGTCCTCCTCCTCCTCGCGCTCGATATGCGGCCGCAGATGCTCGAACAAGTCGACGACGCCCTCGCCATGCTCGGCGCTCATCGCGATCGGCTCGCCGAAGCCCAGCGACCAGGCCTCCATGACCCCGGCCTCGCCGGCGCGGCCCTCGGCCTTGTTGGCGGCGAGGATGACGGGCGTCGTCTCGCTTCTCAGCCAGCGGCCGATCTCCTCGTCGAGCGGGGTCAGCCCGGCACGGGCGTCGATCAGGAACAGTGCCGCGTCCGCCTCGCGGACGGCCGCAACGGTCTGGGCGCGCATCCGGCCGGGAAGCGTGTCCGGATCCTCGTCCTCATATCCGGCGGTGTCGATGACTCGGAAGTCGAGGCCCAGCAAGGTCGCCTCGCCCTCGCGCCGGTCGCGGGTCACTCCCGGCCGGTCGTCGACGAGGGCGAGCTTGCGTCCGACGAGCCGGTTGAACAGGGTCGACTTGCCGACATTGGGCCGGCCGACGATCGCGACGGTGGGAAGCTTCGCCATGGGGTTGCCGTGGCGATTATGCGGCGGAGGGTCAACTGTAGCGCTTATCCTCCCCATCGCAGGGCGATGGGGAGGGGGACCACCCGAAGGGTGGTGGAGGGGTAGAGGGCAGAAGCCTGCGCCATTTACCCCTCCACCATGCTTCGCATGGTCCCCCTCCCCATGCTCCGCATGGGGAGGATATTTACCGCCAGGCCGTCAATTGCCCGTTGTCGTGGAGGACGTAGAGGGTGTTGTTGGCGACGATCGGCTGGAGCGACACCGACATGCGCGTGTCCTGCGTCGTCAGCACCCGGCCGTCGGTGGGGGAAACGTAGACGATCTGGCCGGCCGAATTGGCCAGGACGAGGCGGTCGCCGGCGAGGATCGGGCCGACCCAGTCGATCCGCCCCTTCTTGTCCTTGGCGTCGCGGTAGCGCGTCAGCTGGGTCATCCAGCGGATTCCGCCCGTGGTCCGCGACAAAGCGAGCAGCCGGGCGTCGTCGGTGACCACGAAGATCCAGTCGCCGACGACCCAGGGCGTGGAGATTCCGGCGACGTTGATCTCCCACACGCGCTGGCCGGTGATCAGCTCGATCGCAACCATCCGGCCGCCCTGGCCGACGGCGTAGACCCGCCCCGCGTCGATCACCGGATCGGCGTCGATGTCGGACAGCTGGGTGACGCTGGTCGAGATGCTGGTCCGGGCGAGCGCGTCCTGCCACAAATTCTGGCCGTTCTCGTAGCGATAGGCGTTGAGCTCGCCGGACGAAAAGCCCGCGACGACCGTCCCCTGGGCGGCGGCGGGCGAGGAGGCACCGAGGATCCCGGCGATCTCGACCGCGCCCGAACCGCTCCAGCGGGTGGCGCCGTTGGCCGGGTTGAGGGCGAAGAGCTGGTTGTCCTGGGTGACCACATAGACGTTGTCGTTGGCGACCGTCGGCGCCCCGCGCAGCGGCCCGCCCGGCCGCACCCGCCAGACGAGGCCGCCGGTCTTGGCGTCGAGAGCCGCGGCGTCGCCCGCGCCGTTGGTCGCGTAGATCCGGCCGTTGTCGTAGGCGACTCCGCCGCCGAACAGGGCGCCCTCAGGGGCGTTGGCGCCGCGCACCTGCGCCTGCCAGAGGGTGGCGCCGTTCTCGGGGCTGATCGCGCGGACCACGGCCCGAGTGTCAATCGTGAAGATCCGGCCTTCGCCAATCACCGGCGACGAAGCGAGCTGAGCCTGGTTGCTGCTGCCCTCGCCGGTGCCGACCCGCCAGGCCATTGCCGGGGCGGAACCGAGGCCGAGATGGCCCATCGACTTGGCCGCATTGCCGCCGGACTGGGTCCATTCCGAATTGGCCTGGGCCGGCGGCAGAGTCACAGCGACAGCGCTGAGGGTCGGATCGACCTCGAGCACGCGCTCGCGGGAGAGGACCGAAATGCGCTCGCCGACCGTCGGCGTCACGTTCTTCTTGCCCTTGCCGCCGAGCCCGAGGCCGCCGCAGCCGCCGAGCAGGCTGGCCGCCGCCAGGACGAGTAGGATTCGCTTCATCGGGTACCTTCCTGTGTTGCGTCCGACGATTCCTGGACGGCGTCGACGCCCAGCGAACCGGCCATCTGGGTGGCCCTGGAACGCAATGTGTCGGGGAGCTTCTTGTCTTTGGCCATGGCCGCGAACAATGCCGCGGCCTGCTGGGGCTTGCCTTGCTTCAGATAGGAGAGCGCGACCATCTCGCCGGCGCTTCCGTGCCAGGGGTTGCCGGGGACGGCGAGGCCCTTCAGCCGGTCGATCACGGCCTGGGGAGGCAGGGTGTCGAGCTCGGCGGCCGTCATCCGCACCAGCGCGAGGTCGCGATAGGGTCGGGCCAGGCCATTATCGTCGGCGACCCGCTTGTAGAGAGCGGCGGCGCCCTTGAGGTCGTCCGCGTCGGCCGCGAGGCCGGCCTTGGTGAGAAGAGCGGCGGCGCGATGGCCGTCCGACCCGGACTCGACCAGCCCGTCGAGCTTGGGCACGGCGGCCTTCTTCCGGCCGGCGTCGACGTCGTCGAAGGCTTCGACCAGCGTCGCGCTCCGCTCTCCGGCCTTCACCATTTTCTGATTCTGCCACCAGATGAAGCCGCCGATCGCGGCAATCACGAGAAGCACTCCGGCGATGACGAGCTTGCCGAAGCGCTCCCAGTAGGATTTCATCTGGTCGCGGCGAAGCTCCTCATCGACCTCGCGGTAGAAGGTCTCGTTGTCGGTAGGCCTCAGCGCCAAGAAAAACCTCCAAATCCTCGCCGGCCGACCCCGCCCGCCCAAGCCTCATCGCCGATGAAAGCGATATGGAGGATGAACGAAGAAGCGCGGCCCGGCATCTGCCCCGGGCGCTTCTCTACCCAGCGACGCGCCTCAACGGAAGCCTTCACTTCCTGGCGCGCTGGATTTGCTCCTCGCCCGGAAAGGCGCGGCTTCGAACCTCTCCTGCGTAGGTCGCCGCCGCGGCCTCGATCCGGCCGGCCAGATCGTCGAAGCGCTTCACGAAGCGTGGTGTCCTCTCGAACAGGCCGAGCATATCCTCCGTCACCAGCACCTGGCCGTCGCAGCTCGGCGAGGCGCCGATGCCGATGGTCGGGCAGGAGACGAGCCCGGTGATCTCCGCGGCGACTTCCTCCATCACCCCTTCGAGCACGAGCAGGAAGCAGCCGGCTTCGTCGATCGCGCGCGCGTCGGCGACGATCTTGCGGGCCTCCGCCTCGCCTCGGCCGCGAGTGCCGTAGCCGCCCAGCGCGTTGACCGCCTGCGGGGTCAGGCCGACATGGCCGATTACCGGTATCCCGCGCTGGCTGAGGAAGGCGACCGTCTCGGCCATGGCCTCCCCGCCCTCCAGCTTCACCGCCGCCGCCCCCGTCTCCTTGAGAATCCGCGAAGCGCTCGCGAAAGCCTGCTGCGGGCTCGCCTCATAGGCGCCGAAGGGCATGTCGACCGCGACGACCGCGTGCCAGGAGCCGCGGACCACCGCGGCGCCGTGGGCGCACATCATCTCGAGCGTGACCGGGACCGTCGAGGGGAGGCCGTAGATCACCTGGCCGAGGCTGTCGCCGACGAGCAATATGTCGCAATGCGGATCGAGCAGCTGCGCCCAGCGCGCCGTATAGGCGGTCAGCATGACGATCGGCTCGCCGCCCTTCATCGCCTTAAGCTTGGGGACGGTCAGCCGCTTCATCGGGCTTGGGACGGGGTTCGCGCGGCTGGTCGCGGTGTCGAGCGAATGGGTGACGGACATATCAGCGCTCTAGCCTTTGCGCCGCCGCAAGGCAAAGCCGAGGGCTGGGCAAGCGACCGGCGCTCCGATAGCCTGAGCGGTGCAGGGAGCGGAAATATGCGGACATGGGCGGTGGCGGCGATGATGATGGCGGCGCTCGGCGCCGCGGCGGCCGCGAGAGCGCAGGATGCGCCGGCCGAGCAGCGCCGGATTTTCGAGGATCTCGGAAACCTGACCGGCGCAACGGAGGATGAAGGGGGCACCTGGCTCTCGCTGTGGGAGCCTCATGTGCGCTTCCGGATCGAGCGCGAGCCAGCGGTAAAGCGCGCGGAGCTAGCGTTCCTGATCAAGCGGGCGAGCGAAGGCTTCCGGGCCGTCTCGATCCGCTATGACGGCCGGCTCGGACGCCTCAACCGGACCACCGGGACCCTGGATTATCCGCTCTGCGCCATCGTCCTCGACGATCTCAGGTTCGAGCCGACTCGCCGCTGCGACGGCACAGTCCGGGCGGCTCCGGACGGGCCGGAGGGAGCGCTGGCGCTGGGGAGGGCCTATCTCGGCGCCGGGGATTTCCGTCGGACCCAGGGGCTGCTCGCGCGTTCGGACCTCCCCACCGACCCCGGCTTCCGCAAGATTTTCCTGAAGGTCCGTGCCGCGGCCGCCGACGCTATCGGCCAGTCGGCCCTTCCGGGCAGCCTCGATTCCGACCGGCCGATCGCCGCCGCGTTGGCGGATTATCGCGCGTTGGCGTTGCTCGAGCCCGACGATGTCGAGCATCAGTTCGCGATCGCCCGGGCGCTTCAGGATCTTGGCGGATATGCGGAGGCGAATGCGGTCTACGACCTCCTAATCAATCGTTGGCCGGACGAAGACTTCCGAATCGCGGTTCGGCGCGGCGGGCTCTATCGCGGCCAGGGCGAACATGAAAAGGCGCTGGATGCCCTCAACCAGCTGGTCGCACGCAACGGTCCTCAGGAGGGGATGAAATTCTATTACCACCGCGCCTGGACGCTGTCGCTGCTCGGCCGGTACGACGAGGCGATCGCCGACCTGAGCGAGGGATTGAGATCGCAACCCGATTACGGCTCGGCCTATTTGCGACGGGCCTGCGCGTTCGCCGCCGTCGGCCGCCTGCGCGAGGCCGTGGACGACCTCACCGAGGCTTCCCGGCTCTACGCCGCGCTCCCGGAAGCGGACAGTGCAACCAAGGTTCGCGACGATCTCGCCGCGATGCGGGCTTTCCGCGCCCGGCTCGAGGCGGCGCTTGCCCAGGGTGTCGGGAAGCCGGTCGGCGGCGGGTGCGACGGCTCCAGCTGGCGGCCGATGGAGCGTCCACGGCCACGCAGCCCGCTGCTGAGCGCCCGCTGAGCGTCACCCGCCGAACTGCATGGCGACCAGCCCGGCCGCCAGAGCGAGCGCCGCGGCGACCCGCCTCGCTCCGAATCCTTCGCGAAGGAAAATCGCGCCCATCAGCGCCGCGAACACCACCGACGTCTCGCGAAGCGCCGACACCCTTGCGGTCTCCATCAGGCTGAAGGCGTAGACCGCCGAGCCGTAGGAGAGGATCGAGAGGAAGCCGGCGGCGACCCCGAAGCGCCATTTCGAGGCGACGACCCGGCCGAGCTCGCCGCGCCTGCGAAGCAGCGCCGTCAGGCTGATGCAGATCGAGTCGAGCAGGAAGATCCAGACGATGTAGGTGAAGGGCTCCGGGGCCCCACGCACGCCGCGGGCGTCGGCGACGTTGTACAGCGCCACGCCGACCGCCGTGGCCAGCGCCCAGGCGAGCACGGCGCCGTCGGGATGGTGGCGCAGCAGCGTTCCTCGCGGCGGCGCGGCGAAGACGAAGACGGCCGCGGTCGCGACGACCAGCCCCGCCAGTGCCAAGGGCGGCAGGGTTTCGTTCAGGAGCAGGAAGGCGGCGGCGGCGGTCAGCAGCGGCGCCGCGCCTCGCATCACCGGGAATACGAGGGACAGGTCGCCCCGCTGTAGCGCGCGGATCAGGCAGAGCTGGTAGGCGTAATGGGCCGGGACTGCGAGCAGCAGCGCGCCCCAGGTCCAGGCGTCGGGCAGCGGCACGAAGAAAGCGGCGGGGAGGACCATGACGGCGGCGCTGGCGGACAGCAGGGCCCTCCCCACCAGGATGTCGCTCCCCATCTTCACCGACATGTTCGCGGCGGCGAGGGTGATCGCGGAGAACAACCCCAGACAGATGGCCAGAAAGGTCGCGCTCATGCCCGAGTCGCGGGGGCACGATCTACCCGCCCCGGAATCACCCGATCCGGGAACTTGGCGATTCGGGCAACCCCGCGGGCACCATCTAAGCCCCGATCATCATTAATTATTTTTCGGATAAATTGTAGGAGGAGATTGATCCGTTTTGTGATATTCATTTCGCTTCATTCAAATTCCAAATGGGGGATAACGTGATGAGAAATCGTGTTCTGATGATGGCGCTCGCCACGGTCGGTATGACCGCCGGCTTCGCGACTCCGGCGTCCGCGCAGGCCACCCGGACCTGGGTGTCGGGCACCGGCGACGACGTCAATCCGTGCAGCCGCACGGCGCCCTGCAAGACCTTCGCCGGCGCCATCTCGAAGACCGCCGCGGGCGGCGAGATCAACTGCCTCGATCCGGGCGGATTCGGCGCCGTGTCGATCATCAAGTCGATGACCATCTCCTGCCTGTATACCGAGGGCGGAGCGCTCGCCGGCGGCAACGGCATCACAGTCAACATGCCGGCGACGACCGACGTCACCTTCCTGCGCGGCCTCGACATCTTCGGAGTCAACCCGCCGAGCAACGGAGTCCGCTTCATCAACAACGGCACGCTCCATATCGAGGACAGCACGATCCGGCGGTTCAACGCGGCGAACAGCGCCGGCGTCTCCGTGGCTCCGACCGGCGCCGCGAAGCTGTACATCACGCGCACGACCATCTCCGAGAATGGCAACGGCTTGACGGGCGGCGGCATCGTGATCGCTCCGGGCGCGGCAGGCAGCGTCCAGGCCGTGATCACCAACTCGCGGATCGACAACAACGCCAATGCCGGCATCAGCATAAACAGCGTCAACGGCATCGTGACGGCGGTGATCGAGAAGAGCAGCCTCTCCGGCAACGCGACGGGCTACACGGCCGTATCGGGCCTGGTCATCAATTCATTCCTGCTCGACAGCATCGTCGCCAACAACAGCACGCAAGGAATCTTCGGCAACGGCGCAGTCACGCAAATTCGGGTGGGCAATACGACCATCACCGGCAACGGATTGGGCGTTTCCGCGGCCAACGGCGCGCAGGTCCAAACTTATGCCAACAATGTGCTGACCGGCAACCCGGCGGCGACGAACGCGAATAACGGCGCCTTCGCCGGCCCCGCGCCCGCGCTGCAATAGGACCTGTAATCGACTGCGTGACTTGACGCGCACAATGGGGGGCGGCTCAATCGAGCCGTCCCCTTTTTTTAGCCGGTTCCCCTCATCGGGAAGCCCGAGCAGGGGCGTCTCCGGCAAACGGTTCACTCCCACTCGATCGTCCCGGGCGGTTTGGACGTATAATCGTAGACGACGCGGTTGATGCCCTTCACCTCGTTGATGATCCGGGTGGCGACACGGCTCAGGAAGGCCGCGTCAAACGGGTAGATGTCCGCGGTCATTCCGTCGGTCGAGGTCACGGCGCGGAGGCCGCAGACATAATCGTAGGTGCGTCCGTCGCCCATCACTCCGACCGTTCGAACCGGCAGGAGCACCGCGAACGCCTGCCAGATGGCGTCGTAGAGGCCGGCATTGCGGATCTCGTCGAGATAGACGGCGTCGGCCTTGCGCAAAATGTCGCATCGCTCCTTCGTCACCTCGCCGGGGATCCGGATGGCGAGGCCGGGGCCCGGAAAGGGGTGACGGCCGACGAAGGCGTCCGGAAGGCCGAGCTCGCGGCCGAGCTCCCGCACCTCGTCCTTGAACAATTCGCGAAGCGGCTCGACCAGCTTCATGTTCATCCGCTCGGGGAGGCCCCCGACGTTGTGGTGGCTCTTGATCGTGACGGACGGGCCGCCGGTGAAGCTGACGCTCTCGATCACGTCCGGATAAAGCGTGCCCTGGGCGAGGAAGTCGGCGCCGCCGATCTTGCGCGCCTCTTCCTCGAACACGTCGATGAAGGTCTTGCCGATGAACTTGCGCTTGGCCTCCGGATCGGTGAGCCCGGCGAGGCCGGAGAGGAAGAGCTCCTGCGCGTCCACATGGACAAGCGGGATGTTGTAATGGCCGCGGAACAGGCTGACGACCTGCTCCGCCTCCGCCTGACGCATCAGCCCGTGGTCGACGAAGACGCAGGTGAGCTGGTGGCCGATCGCCTCGTGGATGAGGACCGCGGCGACCGCGCTGTCGACTCCTCCGGAAAGGCCGCAGATCACCCGGCCGCTGCCGACCTGCTCGCGTATCTCCGCGATCTTGGTGTTCCGGAACTCGGCCATCGTCCAATCGCCCGAAAGGCCGCAGACGTGTCGAACGAAATTAGCCAGCAGTTTGCCGCCGTCCGGCGTGTGCACCACCTCGGGATGGAACATCAGGCTGAAGAAGCGCCGCGCCTCGTCGGTGGCGACGGCATAGGGCGCCCCTTCGGAATGGGCGACGGCGGCGAACCCCTGCGGCAATGCCTCGACCCTGTCGCCGTGGCTCATCCAGACCTGGTGACGCTCGCCCATGCTCCAGAGCCCGTCGAACAGCATCGACTCGCCGACGATGTCGATGAAGGCGCGGCCGAACTCGCGGCTGTCGGACGGCGCGACCATGCCCCCGAGCTGGTGCGCCATCGTCTGCTGGCCGTAGCATATGGCGAGGATCGGAACGCCGGCGTCGAAGAAATGCTGCGGGGCGCGCGGGCTGTCGTCCCACATCACCGAGGACGGCCCGCCCGAAAGGATTATGCCCCCGGGCTTCAGCCGCTCGAAGGCGGCGTCGGCGGCGTTGAACGGAGCGATCTCGCTATAGACCCCGGCCTCGCGCACCCGGCGGGCGATGAGCTGGGTCACCTGGCTTCCGAAATCGACGATCAGGATGGTTTCGGAAGGGTGGACGGTCATGAAGGCCGATAAGCGCGGCGGCGGCGGCGTGTAAAGCCATCCGTCGCCCCAGCGAAGGCTGGGGCCCCGGCGAGTAAAGGACACCGCGCCATTCACCCACCGGGGTCCCGGCCTACGCCGGGACGACGAGGCCAAAGAAATGGGCGCGAACTTTCGTCCGCGCCCATCCTTACGCACCTTGCCGCTGGTTACAGGCGGAAGTCGGTGATCCGGCCGTTGCCGCGGGCGACGCAGGTGAAGTCCTCACCATAGCCGCGGCGGGTGTAGCCGCTATAGCCGCGATCGTAGCGGCTGTAGCCGCGGTCGTAGCCGCCATATCCGCCGCCGTAGCCGGCCTGGACGACACCGCGGACCCGATAACGGTCATTGCCGGCCCGGTCGACGTCGAGGATCTGGACCTGGCCGCGGGTCATGCGCTGGGCTTCCTGCGCACAGGCCTGGACCGCGTAATTATAATGGGTGCGGTAACGGTTGCCGTAGCCGTAGCCGTAGCGGCCGTCGTCGCGGCCGATCGCGGAGGTGATGGCGGCGATCCCGCCGAGCACCGCGATCCCGGTGATGATGTCGCCCGCGTCGATGCCGCCGCGGTCGCGGTAGCGGTCACGATATTGCGCCTCGGCGGGAGCGGCGAAGCTGAGAGCGGCGACGGCAGCGGCGCCCGCGCCCAGAATGGTCTTCGAAATGGCCTTCATGGCAGTCTCTCCTGTAGACGTGGGCCCCACAAAAACGCGTGGGCTATGGTCCTTTTCTACAGGCACGGGGCTGAGTCGGCCCTGAACCGTCTTGTCGGCTAATATTCAGATTTCTCAGAAGCTTGTCAGAGCATCCGGAGGCCGGCGAAGGCGATTGCTGGAGTCGGCGCGGCGAAGCTGAAATCCGCCGCGATAAGCGAATCCGTGATCACGGATCCCGGATCCCGGATCAAGTCCGGGATGACGGGCTACCGCTGAGATCTTCTGGCAAGCCGTTGCCGGGACGGCGGAACAGGCTTTCGGGAACTCAGTTGAGGAAGCGGCATCAAAAGCGGGACTGCAGGAGAGCATGATGGCTAGGCTCGACGACCACGGGACCTATTGGAACGCGACCGCCCAGGCGCCGGACTTTCCAGCCCTGTCGGGCGACATCAGCGTCGACGTGGCGATCATCGGCGGCGGAATCGTCGGAGTGACGACGGCGCGATTGCTCAAGGACCGGGGCGTGAGCGTCGCCCTCATCGAGGCCCGCCGGGTCGGGCGTCAGGTGACCGGGAAGTCGACCGCGAAGATGAGCTCGCAGCACGGCGCCTCGCACTATCAGACGCTCGAGAAGAAGTTCGGCGAGGATCGGGCCCGGCTCTACGCGGAGGCCCAGGAAGCCGGCATTAGGCGGATCTCGGAGCTCGCCGCGCGCCACGGCGTCGAGGCGGACATCGTGCCGATGCCGGCTTTCGTCTACACGCAGGACGAAAGCTACGTCTCGAAGCTCGAAAAGGAGGTTGAGGTCGCGAAGAAGCTCGGCCTCCCCGCAAGCCTCACCCGCGACACCGGCCTTCCCTTCGACGTGCTCCAGGCGATGCGCTGGGACGGCCAGGCCCAGTTCCACCCGGTCAAATATGTCGCCGGCCTGGCCGCGACGCTCCCCGGCGAGGGCTGCCACGTCTTCGAGGGCAGCCGGGCGATCGACTGGGAGCCGACCCGGGTCGTCACCGACCGCGGCACCGTATCCGCCCGCCACGTCGTCATGGCCACGCATCTGCCGCTCGGCCAGGTCGGAATGTATTATTCGACCAACCACCCCCATGCCGAGGCGGTCATCGCCGCGCCGATCGGCCGGGTGCCGCCGGGAATGTACAAGAATGCCGAGGAGCCGGGGCGCTCGATCCGTACCCACAAGGGCGCCGATGGTCGGATCTACGGAATTGCCGCAGGCTCGCCCTACAAGCCGGGCCATCCCGACGACGAACGCGAATCGCTTACCGGCGCCGAGCGCTGGCTGACCGAGCATTTCGACGCCGGCCCGAGCGAATATCGCTGGATCAACGAGGATTATTCCCCCGTCGACGGAGCGCCTTATATCGGCTGGTCGTCGAAGACCGACGGCTATCTCGTCGCCACCGGCTTCGACGCCTGGGGGATCAGCAACGGCACCGTCGCCGCGGAGATCATCGCCGATCTCGCCACCGGCAAGGAGAATCGCTGGCTCGAAGTGTTCGATGCGACCCGGGTGAAGCCGATCGCCGGAGCGCCCGATTTCGTGAAGGAGAATCTCTCGGTCGCGGCCCATCTCATCGGCGGCTATCTGGGCAGCAAGGCCAGATCCTATGAGGAACTGGGGCCCGGCGAGGCGGCGATCCTCAAGGTGGACGGCGACAATGTCGCCGCGTACCGGGACGAGAGCGGCACGCTCCATGCGGTCTCGGCGGTGTGCACCCATATGGGCTGCCTGGTCGGCTGGAACCAGACCGACAAGACCTGGGACTGCCCCTGCCACGGCTCCCGGTTCGAGCTGAGCGGCGAGGTCGTCCACGGCCCCGCGACCCGGCCCTTGGGATCGAAAATCACCGGCTAGGGCCCCTTCCACAATTGCCCGGCGTGCCTAAGTATCCGGGATGAAAGCGAACATGCCAATGGCGCTGCTGGCCGTGCCGCTGTCGGCCTGCGCTCAGCCGTCGCACCCCGTGCGGCCGCCCTCGCCCGCGTCGCTGGCCGCGAGCGCCGCAGTGGCGGAGCAGGTCCGCCGCTGCTACCGGGCGCCGCGCGTGCCGTCCGCCGGCCGCAACATCGTGACCCGCCTGTTCGCCCGTTACACGGCCGACGGGATTCTGGTCGGAGTCCCGCTGCTCGTCTCGCAGCAGGGCCTGACGTCCGAGACCGAGCCTTATGCCGGCCGGATGGCGGAAGCCGCGAAGCTTGCCGTCCTGCGCTGCAGCCGGGTCCGCCTGCCGGAGGAGACGGGCCAGAGGCGCGGCAGCGACTTCCTCCTGACCTTCAGTCCGCGGCGAAGCGCTTAAGCCTCCCCTCCCTGCAAGGGAGGGGCTGGGGGTGGGTCCGCCGAAGGCGGCCGAAACTCCGAGTCCGTAAAGTCTCGCTGCGCTCGCCTACCCACCCCTAGCCCCTCCCTTACAGGGAGGGGAAATCTAGAACCGGAGCCGAAGCGTTGCCCGGGCCGTCGCCGGAGCGCCCGGCGCAATATTGTTGTCGCTGTGGGCGGTCGCGAAATAGTCCGCGCCGAGCAGATTCTCGACATTGAGCTGGGCCTCGACGCCCTCGGACAGCTTGTAGAAAAGGGCGGCGTCGACACGCGCATAGCCCGGCAGGGTCACGGCGTTGCTGATGGAGGCGTAGGATTTGGTCGCCGCGACCAGGCCGAGGCCGAAGCCGAGCGCCTCGCTGAAATTGTAGCGGTTCCAGACCGAGAATTGGTGGCGCGGGACAAGCGGCACTTCCCGCCCCTTCGGCGCGGCGGCGGTGGTGCGGGTGATCTCGGCCTTCTGCAGCGCATAGCCGGCCGAGACCTGCCACTTGTCGCTGATGTTGCGCTCCAGCCCGATCTCGAGGCCCTTGCTGCGCTGCGCGCCGGTCAGGACGGTGAGGTTCGTCGCCGGATCGAGCGCCCGGGTGTTGGTGCGGTCGAGCCGGTAGAGGGCGATTGTGGCGAGCAGGCCGGGGATCGGCTCCCATTTGGCGCCGACCTCGTAATTGTCGAAGCGTTCCGGCTTGAGGCTCTGGGAGGTGACGTCGAGCGCGCTGAACTGGTCGCCCGCGCTCGGCAGGTAGGATCGGCCGTAGCTCGCGTAGAGCGACAGCTCCGGCATCGGCTTGGCGATGATTCCGAAGCGCGGGGAGAGCAGATTGTCGACCCGGCCGAGGGTCTGACCGGTGTTGCGGTTGAGGACGTCGAGCTTGAAGCGGTCGTAACGAAGCCCGGCGACGATCTCGAAATGATCGGAGATCCGCAGCTGTTCCTGGGCGTAGAAGGCGAGGATCGAGGCGTCGCCTTCGTTGAAATTCGAGGGTGTGCGCGCCGCGTTGGTGTTCACCGGAAGGAAGATGAGGTTCGCGTCGATCGTCGGCGAGTCGAGCGGGACGTTGATCGATCCGACTCCGGCCGGATTGGCGGCCGAGACGAAGAATCCGTTGCGGCGCCTGCTGACATTATCCTGCCGCCCAATCTCGAAGCCGAGCAGGAAAGTGTGGGAGAGGCCGCCGAGATCGCCCTCGAGGACGAGGTCCGTCTGGCTGAACAAATTCTGCCGCTTCAGGGTGTCGTTATAGGCGGACAGGGCGACCTGGGTGCCGGCCGCGTTGACCGCACCCGGGAAGATGTTCTGGTAGAATTTGTCGAAGTCGCCCCAGCTGGTCCGGTTCCTGAGCGTCACGGCGTCGGAGAAGCGGTGCTCGACCGCGAGGCTCAGGACATGGGCGTCGACCCTGGCGAAGCTCTGCTCCGGATCGCCGAAGAAGGTGCGGTCGAAGGCGCGCAGCGGCCGGCCGAGAAAGGCGGGGACTCCGCGGTCGGCGGTCCGGCGGTCGTGGAAATATTCGTAGGACAGGTCGATCCGGGTGTCGCCGAAGACGGCGCCGAGCACCGGATTGAGCCCGTAGCGCTCCAGCTCGACTCCCCGGCGGAAGCTCTCGCCATTCTCGTAGACTCCGTTCAGCCGAAGGCCGACCGTGTCGCCCAGCGGCTGGTCGAGGTCTCCGGTGAGGCGGAACCCGCCCTCGCTGTCCCCCTGGACCGCGAACTCGCGATAGGGGCGGAAGCTCGAGCGCTTGGTCACGCGGTTGACCACCCCGCCGCCGCCGCCGCGGCCGAAGATCATCGCGTTGGACCCGCGAAGCACTTCGATCCGCTCGGCATTGTAGAGGTCGCGGAAATATTGGACGTCGTCGCGGACCCCGTTGACGAAGAAATCGGCGGTCGTGTTGTTGCCGCGAAGCGTGATCTGGTCGCGATTGCCCTCCCCCGTTCCCGGCGTGGCGCCGGGGACGTACATCAGCACGTCGGCGATCGACCGCAGGGCCTGGTCCTCGATCTGGCTCTCTGAGATGACCGAGAGGGATTGCGGCACGTCCTTGACGTCGGTGCAGGTCCTGGTCGCCGTGCAGGTTTCTTCGGCGCCGTATTCGGGCCGCTGGCCGGTCACGACGATGGTCGGTTCAGCGTCGGCGGCAGCATCGAGAACGGCGGCGTCGACGGCCGCTTCGTCGGCGGCGAAGGCCGGAGCGGCGAGAGCAGAAGCAAGGGCGAGGACGGAAATCGAACGAAAATGCATTGCGGCCCCTTGGCAGCGCGCATGATTGCGTCGCCGACGCGGGGCCTATCGCTGTTGAGAATGTTTCGCAATAGCATTTTGGATGCATCATCTCGGGGAAGGCCGGGGATCCATGAACTCGGCATGCACAGATTCCCGCACGGCGCTGTTCATGGATTCCGGCTTTCGCCGGAATGACGGGAGCTTATCGACGCGACAGCGTCAGCGGCATCCCGCCGGCGGGCCGCAGAGTCACCATCCCATGCACTCGAACCTCGTGCCCCGGCACCGGATCGAATCTCCACCGCCCCAGCCAGTGGGCAAGAATGGCCAGCGCCTCGGCCGTCGCGAATCGGGCTCCGACGCACAGGCGCGGCCCGGCTCCGAACGGGATATACTGGAAGCGGTGGCGGCCCTCGCGGCGCCCCGGGGCGAAGCGGCCGGGGTCGAACTCGTCCGGCCGGTCCCACAAGGCCTCGTGGCGATGGAGGATCCAGGGCCAGATCGAGACGATGTCGCCAGGCTTGACCTCCTCCTCGCCGAGCCGGTCCGCTTCGACCGCCTCGCGGTCGAAGCGAGGCGCGGGCGGATAGAGCCGGAGCGACTCCTCGAGCACCGTCCGGAGCAGCGGCAGCCGGTCGGGCAGGTCAGGTCCCTCCCCCGCCGCGACGGCCTGCGCGCTCTCGGCGGCGACGCGCTGCTGCAGGTCCTGCTGCTCGGACAGCAGATAGAGGGTCCAGGTCACCGCATTCGCCGTCGTCTCGTGGCCGGCGAGATAGAAGGTCATCGCATTGTCGGCGGCGAGCCCGGCGGCCTGCCGCGGTTCGAACCGTTCGCCGAGCCCGCGGATGAGCTTGCCCAGGAAGTCGTCCGGGCCGCCGTCCGGAAGCCGTTCGCGAACCACCGCTTCGAGCGTGCCGCGCAGATATTTCTGGCCCTTCTGGGCCCTCCAACCCTGGCGGGTCCATGGAATGCGCGGAAGGCCGAGCATGGCCTGGAGCCGGGCTTCGCTGACGCCCTCCAGCGCGGCCGCAATATGGGCCATGGCCGAATCGCTCGTGAGCCGCGAATCGCCGCTGAACAGGGTGTTGGAGATGATCCGCATCGTCGCCTGGGTAGCCTCGACGGCCATGTTGCGAACGCCCGGCCGCCACCGCTCCAAGGCCTCGCGGCCGACGCTTCCGAACTCGGGCATCAAGGCGTCGACCGCGGCCGGCGCGAAGTTGGCGGCCACGATCCGCCGCTGCTCGCGCCAAAGCCCTCCGTCGGAGGTGAGAAGGCCCTGTCCGATCGCCGGCGCGAGCAGCCGCTTGACGACGTCGGGCTTCACGTAATTGGCGGCATTGTCGAGCAGCACGCGCTGGACCAGATCCGGATCGAGCGGGATGTGGACGTTGAAGCCGAGGATCCTGCGCTTCATGTAGCGCTGGCGGAAGGCGAGCTCGGACCAGCCGTAGACGGCGGTGCGCGCCCGTTCGCCGACGAAGCCGCGCCAGACGGGGACCGGGCCGGCGCCGCGCGGCGGATAAGGCGGAACGAAAACCGGGGTGGTGCTCATAAATCCCCTTTACCCTTTACCGGCGTCTGGCGCGCCTGGATCATGGCCTCGTCATAGACTTCGATCAGGGCGTCGAAGCTGGCCCTGAACTCGGCCGCCTCGGTGCGGAAGGGAATGTCGGTCCCCTCGGCGATCTCGGGCGAGAGCAGCCAGTCGAGATGGCGCCGCGCGGCGTCCCTGCGTCCGCCTTTGGCGCCCTCCTCGCGGAGGCGGATCATCGAATCCTCGACGCGCTGGAATCGCCGGGACCAGACCCTGACCCAATTGGCGCCCTGCTCTCCGTAGCGCCGGAGCCAGACGATCTGCGGGTCGTCGGGGTCCACATCCCTCTCGTCGGCGAGGATGGCCCGGGTCCGCTCGTACATCAGCTCCTGGAAGACGATGTCGCGCTCGCTCCTCCAGCGCTCGAGCAGGCGCCGATCGGGCCGGCTGAAATCGCCCTCGGGAAACAGGAAACGGTCCATGAAGATCGGGTGGTCGAAGGTGAGCGGCCGCAATTCGGGGAATTCCAGATACACGGCCATCTCGGTCGCGGTGCTCGCCTCGCGCTCGTTGCGGAAGGCCTTGGCCTCGAAGGTCGGGACGTTGCCGTTGGGGATGTAGGGCAGGGTCGCGGCATGGTGGATCTCGTGCAGGTAGCGAAGGTCGCGGATGGCGGGGCTGTCGTAGTCGCACAGCAGGATCCCGCCCCACCAGGTCGAGAAATGGGTCCATTCCAGACCCTGGTCCGACGCCCGGAAGAAGAATCGGGGCAGCCGCGCGAACCGGTCGATCAGCCGCTTCACCGAGCCGCCGGAGGCGTGGGAGCGGCGGATCGGTCCGTCGCTCCACAGGCTCATGACGAAATCGTGGATATCGGCCGGCTCGACGAGCAGCTCGATGCTGTCCGTCTTCATCCCCAGGCCGCCTCGAGCCCCGGAGCCGTCGTCCGTGCCAAAGCCGGGTCGATCAGGCAGGTCATGGCGGGAGTGAGGCACAGCCGAACCACCCGTTCCCGCGGGCTTCCCCTCAGCACGCTCGCGAGCAAGGGCGGCAGCCCGGCCCGCTCGGGGGCGGTGGCGAGCAGCAGCACGTCGGACGCGGCCAGGGCATCGACTCCCAGCAGGGCCGCGACGCGCCGTGCCGCCTCCTCCTGGACCGGGCCGTATTTGCGCGGCAGGTCGAACACGCCGTGGCGGCGCATCATCTCCGTCCCCCAGGCCAGCGACAGCAAATTCTTGAACCATTTGTTGCCGAACAGGGAGGGATGCTCGCGTCGCGCCAGCACTCCGCCAACGCGATGATAATAGCCGCCGAACGGCTTGCTGTGACTGATCACCACCGCCGGTATGGCGGGCGAACCGAGCGCGATCCGATAGTTGCGGGCGACGCTTCCGACATAGGTGAGGTCGGGGACCACCTGGGCGCCGCGCCCCGCCTGCGCCGTCGCCGCAACGAACGCCTCGAAATGCGGCCACACCATGCCGTCGATGGCCGAGGGCTGGCTGATCCAGAACTGGGAGTCCTCGCCCAGCTTCGCGGGCACGTCGCTCCACGCCGAGCGGTCGTGGCGGACGACCCGCAGCTTCAGCGCCTCGGCATAAGCCGCGAACCCCTCATATTCGCCTTCGAACATGTGAACGGCGGGCTCGCGCCCGGCGGCCCGGCGCTCGGAGGCGAATTCGGCGATGAGCTTGAAGATCGCCTCGCTCGCCCCGGCCGTCGGATAGCGGAACGGGAAATCCTCTCCCCGGATCGAGACGACAGGTGCGGACCAGCGCAGCCACTGCTCGAAATAGACTTCGTGCATGGCATCCTGCTTCTGAGTCCAGGGCTCGCGATAGCGGTCGAAAAAATCGGGCTCGGCCGTAACGGCGGCGAACGCCTCCTCCGATTCCGGCATCACCAGCGAGTAGATGGTGCCCGACGCCCCCGCGGCCAGCAGTCCCGCCTTGACGTCCGCCATGGCATAGGCCGGAAGGTCCGCCGGCCGGGGCTCCCCCATCACTCCGCCGCCAACAGGCTTTCCGCGCCGCCGAGATCGACGCTGACCAGGCGGCTGACGCCCTTCTCGATCATGGTCACCCCGAACAGGCGGTGCATCCGGCTCATCGTCACCGCATTGTGGGTGACGATCAAATAGCGGGTCTCGGTCTCGTTCACCATCCGGTCGAGCAGGTCGCAGAAGCGCTCGATATTGGCGTCGTCGAGCGGCGCGTCGACCTCGTCGAGAACGCAGATCGGTGCGGGGTTGGTCAGGAACAAGGCGAAGATGAGGGCGATCGCGGTCAGCGCCTGCTCGCCGCCGGAGAGCAGGGTCAGGGTGGAGAGACGCTTGCCGGGCGGCTGGGCCATGATCTCGAGCCCGGCCTCCAGCGGATCGTCGGATTCGACGAGCTCGAGATGCGCCTGGCCGCCTTCGAAGAGCGTCGTGAACAGGCTCCGGAAATGGCGGTCGACCGTCTCGAACGCGGTGAGCAGCCGGGCCCGGCCCTCGCGGTTGAGGCTCCCGATCGAGCCGCGCAGGCGATTGATGGCGAGGCCGAGTTCCTCGCGCTCCGACTGCGAGGCGGTGCGGCTCTCGTCGAGCTCGGCCAGCTCGCGCTCGGCGATGAGATTGACCGGGCCGATCCGCTCGCGCTCCGCCGACATCCGCTCGTGGCGGCTCGATTCCTCGCCCGCCGGAACGATGGAGGAATCGTCGAAGCCGACCTTCTCGGGCAGAAGCGGCGGCGGGCATTCGAAACGCTCGCCGGAGATCCGGCCCATCTCGATCCGACGGGCCTCCTGGTTCTCGTGGCGGGCCGCCGCGCCGGCGCGAGCCTCGCGGGCGGTAGCGAGCGCCTCGGCGACTTCGGCAAGGCGCTCCTCGGTCTCGCGAAGCGCCGCCTCGCTTTGTCGCTCCGCTTCCGCCGCCGCGCCGGCCGCTTCGCCGGCCTCCAACGCCTCGGCCTCGAGGGCTTCGATCCGTCGCCCGATTTCGGCCGGCGCATCGGCGAGCCGATCGGCCTCGGCTTCGGCTTCGGATATGCGCCGGCCCATGTCGGAGTGGCGCTTGCCGGCTTCGGCGGCGCGCACCCGCCAGTCCGACGATTCCTTCACCGCGGCTTCGGCGCGCTGCTTGTCGGCGCTGACCGCACGGGCGTGGGTCGCGGCTTCGGCGCGCACTTCGGCAAGAGCGTGCTGAGCGGCCTCGGCGGCGCGGCGCAGTCCGGCCACCCGAGCCTCGGTTTCAGTCGAATCGGGTAGATCGGCGACGACCCGCCTCGCCTCCTCCTCGCCTTGCCTCGCCTCCGCCAGATCCTGGGCCGCCTGCTCTAGGCGCTCGGCGAGACCGGTGCGGCGAAGGTCGAGCCGCTCTATCTCCACCCGCGCCGAATCTTCCGCCCGGCCCGCATCGCGGATTTCGGACGACGCCTCCGCCTCGCTCCGGCGGGCCGAGTCGGAGGCGGCGCGCGCCGCCTCCATGTCCGCCAGCGCCGCGGCGATCCGTGCCTGGGCGGAGTCCACGGCGGCCGCCGCGATCGGCAAAGCGCGCTCGATCTCGGCGAGCCGGTTGACGCGGATCAGCCGTTCCGCCGCCGCCGCTCCGAGCCCGGTGGCGACGAAGCCGTCCCAGCGGCGGAGGCGGCCATCGCTCGTGACCAGGCGCTGGCCTACCGCAAGGGCGATGCCATCGTCGCGTTCCACGACTCCAACCTGCGCCAGCCGGCGCCGCAAGGCAGGCGGGGCCAGAACGTGATCGGCGAGCGGCTCGCAGCCGGCGGGGAGCGGCGGGTCGCCGGGAAGCGGCTCCGCTCCGGACCAGCGTCTCGGCGCATCGCCTTCCAGCGCCGCTTCGAGATCGTCGCCGAGGGCGGCGGCGAGGGCGCGCTCGAAGCCCGGATCGGCCTTGACATGGTTGATCGCCCGGTCGCCGCTCGACCCTTCCACCGCCTTGATCAGCGCCTTGGCTTCCGATTCGAGCGCGGCGAGGGCCGCGCGCGCGGTGGAGCCTTCGCTTTCGGCGGAGTCGCGGCCCGCGGCCGCCTCCTGGCGCCGGGTCTCGGCGGCGGCGATCGCTTCGCCGGCGGCCTCGAGCCGCGCCTCCGCCGCCTCGCGGCGGCGGCGCGCTGCACTGAGCGACTCGACGAGCGGCGCCTCCTCGCCGAGGCCGGCCATCTGCTCCTCGAGCCTTCGGCTCTCCGCTTCGGCCCGGGCCAGCTTCGCCCCCGCCGCTTCGAGAGCCGCACGCGCGACCCGGGCTTCCGCCTGCTCGGCCGCCTGGACGGCGCGAGCCTTGCCGAGCTCGGCCTCGGCCTCGCGGGCCTCGTCCTCCAGCTCCACGGTGCGGACGTCGATCGTGCCTCTCGCGGCCTCCGCGGCGGCAAGGCGGGCGGCGATATCCCGACCCTCCTGTTCGAGCCGGGCGAGCGCCGCCCGGGCGTCCTCGCCGAGCGCCGCTTCGCGCTCCCGGTCGCCGAGAAGCGCGGTCCGGCGCTCCGACAGCTCGCGAAGGCGCCTCGCGATTCCGTCCCGCTCGGCCCGCAAGGTCGCCAGTTGATGTCCGAGCGACGTCGCGCGATCGCGGGCCGCCAGCGCGTCGGAGCGGCGGTCGGCCAGTATTCTGGCGGCGTGCGTCTGCCAGGCCGCGGCGGCGCGCTGCGCCTCCGAGGCTTTCTCGACCGCGGCGCCGGCGGCCTCCGCATCGCGCTTCGCCGAATCGGCCGCCGCCGCCGCCTCGCGCCAGCGCGCGAAGATCATCCGGCCCTCGGCTATCCTTATCTGGTCGGAAAGCTTGCGATAGCGCTCGGCCGCCTTGGCCTGCCGGCGGAGCGCGGAGGCGCGCATCTCCATGTCGGCGAGCACCTCGTCGAGGCGGACGAGATTGGCCTCGGCGGCGCGCAGTTTCTGCTCGGCGTCCTTGCGGCGGACGTGGAGACCGGAAATTCCCGCCGCTTCTTCGAGCATCAGCCGGCGTTCGGTGGGCTTGGCGGCGATGACGGCGCTGATCTTGCCTTGGCTGACCAGCGCGGGCGAATGCGCGCCGGTCGCGGCGTCGGCGAACAGCAAGGCTACGTCCTTGGCTCGAACATCCCGCCCGTTGACCCTGTAGGCCGAACCGGCGCCACGCTCGATCCGGCGCGCGACCTCGACGTCACCGACGGGCGCCAGAGTGACGTCGCCCGGCATGTCCTCCGGCTCCCGCTCGACGAGCAGCGACACCTCGGCGAAATCGCGGGCGGGGCGGGCGGCGGTGCCGGCGAAGATGACGTCGTCCATGCCGGCGCCGCGCATCGACTTGGGCGAGCTTTCGCCCATCACCCAGCGGATCGCCTCGAGCACGTTCGACTTGCCGCAGCCGTTGGGGCCCACCACGCCGGTGAGGCCAGGCTCGATGCGCAATTCAGCCGGCTCGACGAAGCTCTTGAAGCCCGACAGCTTCAGCCGCTTCACCTGCATGGCCAGCCCCGCAAGCGAATCCGGCGCATCAGGTTCTACGCTTCAGCAGGGACTTGAGCCCCCGCCAGTCACGCTGCTCGACCAGCTTGCCGTTGACGAGGAACGCCGGCACGCCGATCACTCCGAGTCGAACCGCCGCGCGGCGCATGTCGTTAAGTCGGGCGAGATTGTTGGCGTCGGCGAGGCAGCCGCGGACACGATCGGCCGGAACGCCGTGCTGCTCGGCGATCCGGTCGAGCCCGGCGACGGCGGCGATTCGTGCCATCTGCTCCATGGTCGGCAAGCTGTCGAACTGGCGAAGCTCATCCCCGCTGAGCGCGGTCAGGCGGGCGACCCACCGCTCCTGTTCGGCGAGGATGGCGTCGTTCAGGGCGAAATAGTTCCGCGGCTCGGCGCAGCGGCTGACGATGGCGGCTGCGGAGTCGAACGGGTCGAGCACGAGATTGCGGATCTCGAGGCTGACGCGCCCCCCGCGCACATAGTCGTCAATCAGCTTCCGGTGCCCGGCCTCGGCGAAGATCCGGCAGTGCGAACAGCTCAGCGAGACGAACTCCACAAGCCGGACCGCCGCATCGGGATTGCCCATGCGGATCCCGCCCTCCGCCGTTTCGACGACAACCTGAGTCCAATCGCGCTGCGTCGGCTGGGCGCCCGGCGGGCGCGCACCTGCCGGGACCGCCGGCACCGCCATGATCGCGGCGGCGGCAATCGCGGCAAGAGCGGCCCGGCGCTTCATCTTGGTTCCGCCTGACGGATCAGCGGCTCGAGCGACGCCCAGCTGTGGGTGCCTATGTTCGCACCGTTGAGGAAGAAGGTGGGGGTGCGCTCGACCCCTTGCGCGGCCGCAGCTTCGGACATCGTGCCAAGGCGGACGAGCGCGGCCTGATCGGCCAGGCAGCGCTTCGCCTGCGCCGGCGCGACGCCGTGCTGTGCCGCGAGCCGCGTCAGGCCGACTGTCTCGGCCAGACGTCCCAGCCGCTCCCCCTCGGGCAGCGCATTAAGCTGATCCTTCTCCGCCTGGCTCAGGGCGGAGACGCGGCCCATCCACTGCGGCTGGGTCGCATAGAGCTTGTCGGCGATCGGGAAGAAGCGGGCCGGGCCGCCGCAGCGCGCGACGAGCGACGCGGCGACGTCGAGGCCGTTCAAAATGTAGCTTCGATATTCGTAACTGACCTTGCCGCTCCGGACATAGGTGCCGACGAGCGATTCCATCCCCGCCTTGGCGAAATTGGCGCAGTGTCCGCAGGTCAGCGAGCCATATTCGACAAGTTTCACCTTGGCGGCGGGATTGCCCATCCGGAAGCCGCCTTCCGGGGTTGCGACGACGGTGCGCGACCAGTCCACCCGAACGGGGGCGGCCTTCCCGGCGGACGCGGCGGCGGCGGGCATGGCGACCGCCGCGGCCGCCGTAAACAGGAAGAGGCCCGCCTTGGTCACCCGATCGCCTCGCGAAGCGCGGGCTCGAGGCCCTTCCAGTTGGCCGAACCTTCGTAACGCTCGCCGTTGATGAAGAAGGTGGGCGTTCCGTTGACCCCCATCTCGTCGCCTTTCCGCTTGGTTTCGGCGATCTTCTCCAGGCCGGCCGGATCGCTGAGACAGGACTGGATCTGCGCCGACGGCATTCCGCGCTGGCGGAAGAATTCGTCGAGGCCTGCGGCCCGGGCGACGAACGCGGCCGATTCGCGCGCAGGCATGGTTCCGAGCGCCTGGAGCTGGTCCTGCGGCAGCGACTGGATCTTGCCCATCCAGCGGGTCTGGTCCTTGTAGAGCTGCTCGACCGCGGGGAAGAAGGAGTCCTCGCTCTGGCAATTGGCCAGAAGCGAGATGCCCGGATCGGTCGGGAACAGCAGATAGGTTCGGAATTCCCAGCTCACCTGGCCGCTCTTCACATAGGTGTCGCGGAGCGCGGGGCCGCCCTGCTCCTCGAACTCGGCGCAATGCGGGCAGCTCAGCGAGCCATATTCGACGAGCTTCACCGGAGCCTCCGGATTGCCCATCCTGAAGCCGCCTTCGGACGTTTTCACGACAGTTTGGGTCCAGTCGCCGTTATTCGGGGCCGGGATCTGCTTCAGTGCGCTGTTGTCGGCCGGGGCCGCTTTATTGCCGCCGCCGTCGCCGCAGCCGACGAGGAAAAGGGCCAGGGCGGCCGCGCCGGCCGTGAGCATCGACTTCATCTTTTCGTCTCTCCACCAATTCTGCCGAGCACCGGGATGGCGACCGCCGGCCCGAGCGCCGCCTCGTTAGCCGCGACTCCGCGCGCCAGCGACTCCAATATGGCGCGAAGCTCCGGATCCGCCACCTCGCGCAGCGAATCGCCGAGCTCGACCGGGATCGGGCGAAGCGACGGGGGCGCGGCGCGCGTGCTGGCCCGAGCAATCTGAACCAATCCTTGCCTGAACGCGACCCGCCCCACCGCCTGGTAGCCGAAGAAGCGGTTGACCCGCTCGATGATCACAGGCGCCACATGCTGCATCATGGGCGCATGGGCCCCCTCGACGATCAGGTTCAGCACTCCGTCGGAACGCTTGCCGGCCGGGAACCGGATCGATTCGGGCGAGGAGACGGCGGCGTAGCGATCGCCGACGATCTCGCGCCAGCGGCTGACTATCGACGATTGGACGAAGCCGAAGCGGCGGAAGGCGGCGCGACCGATGTCGGGCACGATGTCGGACACCGCGCGGGCACGGTTCGCCCGCGGTGCCTCCGCCTGCCTTTTCGACGTTCCGCCCGATTTCGCCATCGTCACGATCATGGCATAGGCACGGCATGTCAGTCGATGCTTCCGATGCGCTGTTGCGGTGGTTTACTGTGGATAAGCGGCAGTTGCCGTGGCGGGTCGAAGGCAAGGCGCGGCCGGACCCCTATCGGGTCTGGCTGTCCGAGATCATGCTCCAGCAGACCACCTGCGCCCATGCGGCCCCCTATTTCGAAAGCTTCACCACGCGGTGGCCCAGGGTGGAGGCGCTCGCCGCGGCGTCCGACGATGAGGTCATGGCCGCCTGGGCCGGGCTCGGCTATTACGCCAGGGCGCGCAACCTCGTCGCCTGCGCCCGCCGGGTCGCCGGCGATCTCGAAGGCCGCTTTCCGAACAGCGAGGAGGGACTGCGCAAGCTTCCGGGCATCGGCCGCTATACCGCCGCCGCCATCGCCGCGATCGCCTTCGGGCGGCGGGCGGTGGTGGTCGATTCCAATGTCGAGCGGGTCGTCGCCCGGCTGTTCGCCGTGGAAGCGGAGCTTCCGGCGGCTCGCGAAGAGATTTACCGCCTCGCCGATTCGATCACGCCCGAGGCCGGTGCCGGCGACTTCGCCCAGGCTATGATGGACCTCGGCGCGACGATCTGCACTCCGCGTACCCCCGATTGCGGCCGCTGTCCCGTCGCCCCGCTCTGCGCCGCCCGCGCGACGGGCGAGCCGCAACTCTATCCGCGCAAGGCCGCGAAGGCGCCCAGGCCCAGACGGGAAGGGACCGCCTACTGGCTGGAGAACGAGGGCCACGTCCTTCTCGTACGCCGCCCTGCCAAGGGCCTGCTCGGCGGGATGCTGGCGCTTCCCACCGACGCCGAGGGCCCTCCCGCCGAGGCTCGGTGGAGCGAGGCGGGGAGCGTCGATCACGTCTTCACCCATTTCGAGCTCAGCATGAAGCTGCTCTGCGCAGATACGCGAGAACGGCCGAGCGGAACCTGGTGGCCGATCGAGCGGATCGGCGAGGCGGGCCTTCCGACCCTCTTCGCCAAGCTCGCATCCCGGGGCGCCGAGTGGCGGGCGGCGGCATGAACCCGGGTTTCACGGGGGCCGGGCTCGACCGCGCCGATCATCTCCGCCTCGACGAAGCCCGCCTCGCCGAGCTTGCCGGCACCCTCGAGGCGCGGCTTCTTCGCCTCAGCGGCCTGGATCCGGAGCTGGACGAGGAAGGGCGGCTCGGCTGGGGCTCAATGGCCGAGGTGGAGGAGCGCATCTTCCTGGGCTTTCGCGACGGCGCACCCTTGTTCGCGCCGCTGATCCGCATCGAGCCGGGGCAGCGGGCCTGGTCCGTCTTCGCCTTGCTCAACCGCATGGCGTCGGACGACACCGCCGTGTGGGGAACCGCGCGCAGCCTGATCGAGTGGCACAACCGCCACCGCTACTGCGGCAATTGCGGGTCCCCGACGCTCGCGTTCCGCGGCGGCTGGGGCAGGCGCTGCACCGGCTGCGGGCTCGAGCATTTCCCGCGGGTCGACCCGGTCGTGATCATGCTCGCCGAGCATGAGGGGCGGGTCCTCCTGGGCCGCCAGCCGCAATATCCCGCGGGACGTTATTCCGCCCTCGCCGGCTTCGTCGAGCCCGGCGAATCGATCGAGGAGGCGGTGGCACGCGAGCTGGGCGAGGAAGCGGGGATCGAAGTGAGCGATGTGCGCTACGTCGCGAGCCAGCCCTGGCCCTTCCCCGGCCAGCTGATGATCGCCTGCACCGCCGTCGCTGCGGGGGACGAGATCACGCTCGACATCAACGAGCTGGAAGACGCGATCTGGGTCGACCGGGAGGGCGTGCGCGCCGCACTGGCCGGCGATCCCGCCGCCCCCTTCCTGGGCCCGCCGCACTTCGCCATCGCTCATACCTTGCTGAGGCATTGGGCCGATTCTTAGGAGAACCTGCGTCTCCTGCGCCTTTCTTCCGGCCGCGGGCCAACCATTTTTTTAGAGAAGCCACGAAGGCACGAAGGCACGAAGCGGCCGCCGCGACTAAATGCAGGTTTTGTATCTCCACAGAGGTGCGCGATCCTGCCGATCCCGCAAAAGGGCAAAGGCGGCTGCTTCGTGCCTTCGTGTCTTCGTGCCTTAACTTAAAAATGACATGCAGGACGCCGGCCGCCAGATTTGAAAGGTCGACCATGTCCAACGTTGAAAGGCTGGCCGCAGTGACGATCGATTGCGGTCTGGCCATCCACCGCGATCTCGGACCGGGTCTTCTTGAATCCGTCTATGAGGCGTTGCTCGCCGCCAAGCTGGCCCGCTCGGGCCTCTGTGTGGAGCGCCAGAAGCCGGTGGACGTGGAATATGAGGGCATCCGCCTTCGCGAGGGGTTCCGGGCGGATCTGCTGATCGAGCGGCGGCTGATCGTCGAGGTGAAATCGATGGAACGGCTTGCGGCCGTTCATTCGCGGCAAGTGCTTACCTATTTGCGTCTCCTTGGCCTGCCGCTGGGCTTGCTGATGAATTTCGGCGGCGCGACCTTCCGCGAGGGAGTGAGGCGCGTGATGAACGACCGAGGCATGAATGGGCCGGCACCGCACCGTCTTGCCCCGCCCCACGGCCCCGCCTAAAGGGGCTCGCGAATTCCCTATATCCGGCGCGCGTCCGCGGGCCGCCCTGGAGGTCTTTGAAGGCATGGACAACCGCTTCAACACGATTGCGGGCTGGGTGCTCGGCGCCGGGATCGTCGCGCTCGGCGCCTCGATCGTCTCCGGCGAGATGTTCCATCAGGAGCGGCCCGAGCCCGAGAAGATGGGCTATCCGATCGAGGGAGTCGTCATTCCGGGCGATGAAACCAAGGCGGAGGTGCCGATCGCCAACCTCATGGCGGCCGCGGACGTCGCCAAGGGCGAGGGCCAGTTCAAGAAGTGCACCGCCTGCCACACGATCAACCAGGGCGGCGCCAACGGCACCGGACCCAATCTGTGGGGCGCGATGGGCAAGGGCATCGCCAAGGTTTCGCCCGGGTTCCCTTACTCGCCGGCGCTCGCCGGCAAGGGCGGCAATTGGGACTGGGAGTCGATGAGCCAGTGGATCAAGTCGCCGCGCGACTTCGCTCCGGGGACCAAGATGACCTTCGCCGGCATCTCCAAGGCCGAGGACCGGGCGGATCTGCTCGCCTATCTCAACGCGCAGGGCAGCAACCTGCCGCTGCCGACTCCGCAGGCCGCCCCCGCGGCTCCGGCGGGCGATCCAAAGGCCGCCGCCGAGAAGGCGGACCAGCCCGCCGCGGGCGACAAAGGCGAGACGCAGCCGGTGCTGAACGAGCAGCAGGCGACTCCCAACCGGGTCGGCGGCGAGGGCGCGCCCTCGGTCGCGGGTCGCGCCGGTCAGGAAAAGCACTAAGGGGACCGGGGATGGTCAGCAGCAGGGCGCCCACCCCCGAAGCCTATCTCGCCGAGCTTCCGCCGGAGCGGGCCGGGCTCGTCTCGCGCCTCCGCGACCTCGTCAACGCCAACCTTCCCGACGGCTATGTCGAACGCATGAACTGGGGCATGATCAGCTGGGAGGTCCCACCGGAGCGCTATCCAAACACTTATAACGGCCAGCCGCTCGTCTATGCCGGGCTCGCCGCACAGAAGAATCACACCGCCCTCTACCTCAACTGCGTCTACGCCTCGGAAGAGCGCACCGAGCGGTTGAAAGCGCAATGGGCCGCCGCCGGCCGGAAGCTCGACATGGGCAAGAGCTGCCTTCGCTTCAAACGGGCCGAAGACGTCGCCGAGGACGTGCTCGCCCAGACCATCCGCTCTATCCCGGTGGACCGGTTCATCGCCGAATATGAGGCGGAGCGGACGCGCTGATCTCCGTCATGCTGAACTTGTTTCAGCATCCAGCGTCGAGCCGCCTCAAGGGCGGAGAACTGGACCCTGAAACAAGTTCAGGGCGACGGCCTCCTCAGCCGCAGGTCACCTGCTCGTCCTTGGCGGCATAATAGTCGCAGACGTGCTTCCACGCTTCCTCGGCCGTGTCGACGAACGTGAACAGCTTGAGATCGTCGGGCGCAATCACGCCTTCCTCGACCAGGGCTTCGAAATCGATCACGCGCTCCCAGAATTCGCGGCCGAAGAAGAGGATCGGCAGCGGCTTCACCTTGCCCGTCTGGACGAGGGTAAGCAATTCGAACGCCTCGTCGAAGGTCCCGAAGCCGCCGGGGAAGATCGCCACGGCGCGGGCCCGGAGCAGGAAGTGCATCTTCCTGAGCGCGAAATAGTGGAACTGGAAGCTGAGCGACGGAGTGACATAGGGATTGGGCATTTGCTCGTGCATCAGGACGATGTTGAGCCCGACCGATTCGACCCCTTCGTCCTGGGCGCCGCGGTTCGCCGCTTCCATAATCGAGGGTCCGCCGCCCGAGCAGACGACGAAATGCCTCCAGCCCTTGTCGTCGGGGTCGCAGCGGCTGGCGAGTCGGGCGAGCGCGCGCGCCTCCTCATAATATTTGCCCTTGGCCTTGAGCCGCTCGGCGATATGCCGCTGCTGGTCGGTCGCCGCGGCGGCGATCAGGGCATCGGCCTTGGCCGGCTCGGGAATCCGGGCGGAGCCGTAGAAAACGAAGGTCGAGCCGATCTTGGCCTCGTCGAGCAGCAGCTCCGGTTTGAGCAGCTCGAGCTGGAAGCGGACCGGGCGGAGGTCCTCGCGAAGCAGGAAGTCCATGTCCTGGAAGGCAAGCCGATAGGCGTTGTGCTCGGTCTGGGCGGACAAGGTTTGCTGGGCGGCGGTCTCGGCTTCCTGGCGAGCGGCCGGGAAGACGCGGTTGGGGGGGACGGGATCGGTCATGGCGGCCCGTTTAGCGGCAATATGGCCCCTGTCCCATGTCGAAATGAAGATGATCGCGGTGGAAGGCGTCCGCATCGGGCCCGATCACGGTGCCGAAGCGGCGGCAGCCCGCGGCGTGGACGGCTCGAAGGAAGCGTCGGACGTCTTCGTCGCCACCGTTCCAACCCGACTCGACCGTGATCCGGCGCCCGTCGTCGAGGACGAACGCGCCGACGTCGACCGCATTGGCCCGGCCATGCTCGCTCAGCCGGGCGCCGGGCCGGCTGTTCACCGGCCTGCAGCTGTAGGTGCCGAAGCTCTCGATCCGGACCACCCGGGCGCCGAGCCAGGCCTTCGCCGCCGGCTGCATCGCCTCGCGGGTCCAGCGGGCGAATTGGCGGGCGAGCGGGCACGTCATCGCTCCGAGGTTGGTGACCGGCGTGCCGATGTCGAGCAGCTGGACGGCGCCGATCGCGGTGCAGCCGCCGGCGAAAATCCGGTCGGGGAGGGCTTTGAAGCGGACGGCTTCGCGTCGAAGGTCGGCCTGGCATTGGAGGATATCGCGGGCCTGCGCGGGACGGTCGCGGGCGACAGGCTCGGGCCGACGATCGCTGGACGGGATGCAAGCCGCGAGGAGGAAGGTCAGCGTGATCGCCCAGCGCATCCGGAAGCTCTAGGCTTTCGACGCAGTTCCGTCATCCCGGCGAAAGCCGGGACCTCAGGTCGAGAAGGCGCGGCGGGCCTCCCCGGGGCCCCGGCTTTCGCCGGGGTGACGCCCACTCTCCGGCGCGCCACGCCTCCCCGCATCGCGGTTGACACCCCGGCCCACGCCCCTAAACCCCGCCACGGGCCACGCCGTCCCAACGCGGCGCGTGCTCTCTGCGAGGAGAGTTGAAAGTGACTCATACGAAACCGGACGTGCGACCCGCACGTCCCTTTTTCTCTTCCGGCCCGTGCGCCAAGCCGCCCGGCTGGGGTCCCGAACATCTCGCTTTGGGCTCGCTCGGGCGCTCGCACCGCTCGAAGCTGGGCAAGGCTCGGCTCGGCCATGCGATCGAGCTGACCCGCCGGGTGCTGAGGGTCCCGGCGAGCCACCGGATCGGAATCGTCCCGGCCTCCGACACCGGCGCCGTGGAGGCTGCCTTGTGGTCGATGCTGGGCGCCCGGCCGGTGACCCTGCTCGCCTGGGAGAGCTTCGGCGAGGGCTGGGTGACCGACGTGGTCAAGCAGCTCAAACTCGACGCGACCGTGATCAAGGCGGATTATGGCGAGCTGCCGGATCTGGCCGCGGTCGATCCGGCGAGCGACGTCGTCTTCACCTGGAACGGCACCACTTCGGGCGTGAAGGTCCCGGACGGCGACTGGATCAGCGACTCGCGCGAAGGCCTCACCATCGCCGACGCAACCTCCGCGGCCTTCGCTCAGCCCCTGCCCTGGGAGAAGATCGATGTCGCCACCTTCAGCTGGCAGAAGGCGCTGGGCGGCGAGGGCGGCCACGGCATGCTCGTCCTCGGCCCGCGCGCGGTCGAGCGGCTCGAAAGCTATTCGCCGCCCTGGCCTCTGCCCAAGATCTTCCGGCTGACCAAAGGCGGCAAGCTGATCGAGGGCATCTTCCACGGCGAGACGATCAACACGCCCTCGATGCTCGCATTGGAAGATTATGTCTTCGCGCTCGAATGGGCGCTCGGGGTCGGCGGCCTGCCCGGACTGATCGCCCGCTCCGAAGCCAATGCCTCGGCAGTCGACGCCTGGGTCGAACGCACCGGCTGGGTCGAGCATCTCGCCCGGGTGCCGGAGACCCGCTCCAACACCAGCGTCTGCCTCCGCTTCGCCGAGAGCGGCGACGCGGAGGCTCAGGCGGCCCTGGTAAAGAAGATGGCCGGGCTGCTGGAGGCCGAGGGGGTGGGCTACGACGTCGCCGGCTACCGCGACGCTCCGCCCGGCCTGCGGCTCTGGTGCGGCGCGACGGTCGACACCGACGATCTCGAAGCGCTCTTCCCCTGGCTCGACTGGGCCTGGCACGAGGCTCGCGCCTGAGCCGTCATCCCGGCGGAAGCCGGGACCTCAACGAGGAAAAGACGCGGTGCCTTTCACCCCATGAGGTCCCGGCTTTCGCCGGGATGACGGAGAGTAACAGAATGCCCAAAGTGCTGATTTCCGATTCCATGGACCCCAAAGCGGCCGAGATTTTCCGCGACAAGGGGGTCGAGGTCGACGAGAGGCCCGGCCTGTCGAAGGAGGAGCTGAAGTCGATCATCGGCGGCTATGACGGCCTCGCCATCCGTTCCGCAACCAAGGTGACGGCCGATCTGCTCGAGGCCGCGACCCGCCTCAAGGTGATCGGCCGAGCCGGCATCGGTGTGGACAATGTCGACATCCCCGCCGCCACTGCCCGCGGGATCGTGGTCATGAACACGCCCTTTGGAAATTCGATCACCACCGCAGAGCACGCCATCGCCCTGATGTTCGCACTCGCCCGCGACCTTCCCGCCGCCGATTCCTCCACGCAGGCGGGCAAATGGGAGAAGAACCGCTTCATGGGGGTGGAGCTCACCAACAAGACGCTGGGGCTGATCGGCGCCGGCAATATCGGCTCGATCGTCGCCGACCGCGCGCTGGGCCTCCGGATGAAGGTCGTCGCCTACGACCCCTTCCTGACCCAGGAGCGGGCGCTCGACCTCGGAGTGGAGAAAGCCGAGCTCGACGAGCTGCTCGCGCGGGCGGACTTCATCACGCTCCACACGCCGCTCACCGAGCAGACTAGAAACATCCTCTCCCGTGAGAACCTCGCGAAGACGAAACCGGGCGTGCGGATCGTCAACTGCGCTCGCGGCGGCCTGATCGACGAGGTCGCGCTCAAGGAGGCTCTCGAGAGCGGCCATGTCGCCGGCGCCGCGCTCGACGTGTTCGTCGAGGAGCCGGCGAAGGCGAGCCCCCTGTTCGGAACCCCCGGCCTCGTCGCCACCCCGCATCTCGGCGCCTCGACGACCGAGGCGCAGGTCAACGTCGCCATCCAGGTCGCCGAGCAGATGGCGGAGTTCCTGATGCGGGGAGGAGTGACGAACGCGCTCAACATGCCATCGCTCTCGGCGGAGGAGGCGCCGCGGCTGAGGCCCTATATGGCGCTTGCCGAGAAGCTCGGGTCGCTGGTCGGACAGCTTTCGCACGGCGCCATCGCCGGGCTCGCGATCGAGGCCGAGGGAGCCGCCGCCGAGCTCAACATGAAGCCGATCACCGGCGCCGTCCTCGCCGGCTTCATGCGGGTCCATTCGGACACGGTGAACATGGTCAACGCGCCCTTCCTCGCCAAGGAGCGCGGCCTCGACGTGCGCGAGATCCGCCACGACCGCGAGACCGACTATCACACGCTGCTGAGGGTCTCGGCGATGACCTCGGCGGGCGACCGGCCGGTCGCCGGAACCCTGTTCGCCAATTCCACCCCGCGCCTGGTCGAGATCTTCGGGATCCGGGTCGAGGCCGAGCTCGAGGGCGAGATGATCTACATCGTCAACGAGGACACGCCGGGCTTCATCGGCCGGCTCGGCACCCTGCTCGGCGAGGCGGGGGTCAATATCGGCACCTTCAGCCTGGGCCGCCGCGAGGCCGGTGGAGAGGCGGTCGCCCTGGTCTCCGTCGACAGCCATATCGGCCAGGACCTGGTCCAGCGCCTCCAGGCCCTTCCGGGCGTCAGGACGGTGAAGCCTTTACGCTTCTAGTCCTCCCCGTGCGCAGCATGGGGAGGGGGACCATGCGAAGCATGGTGGAGGGGCAAGCAGCGCTGCGGGGCGC
>DASVVM010000045.1:0-10330 GCA_036386555.1 Allosphingosinicella sp. | reverse complement strand
CGCCGAGCAGGCGGCCTTGATCGCCGACGCGCTCGGCCATAGCAGTCACGCGCCGGCGCAGCGCAAGGCCGGATAAAGGAACGACATGGCGACCGAAGTCAAAGTCCCGACCCTGGGCGAATCGATCACCGAGGCGACGCTCGGCCAGTGGCTCAAGATGCCGGGCGACGCCGTCAAGGCCGACGAGCCCGTCGCCAGCCTGGAGACCGACAAGGTCGCCATCGAGGTGCCCTCGCCGGTCGACGGAGTGATGGGCGACCAGCTCGTCGCGGTGGGCGACACGGTCGCGGTCGGAGCGGCCATCGCCCGCATCGAAAGCGGGTCGGGAATGCCGGCGAGCGCGCAGTCGGAGCAGGCGACCCCGGCTGCGGTTCCGGTCAATCCCGAAGGGGCGGGCGAGAATGTCGAGCTCCGCGCCGATCAGGCCGACGAAGCCGCCGAGGACGACAGTCCGCACCTGACCTTGTCGCCCGCCGTCCGGCGGATCGTGCTCGAGCATCATCTCGATCCGTCGCGGATCAAGGGCACCGGCAAGGACGGCCGCCTGACCAAGGACGACGTGCTCGCGGCCGCCGCCAAGGCCAAGGAAGCGCCGCCTCCGCCGCCTCCGGCCGCAGCGGCGCCCCCGCCACCGCCACCGCCGCCGCGCGCCGCTTCGGGCGAGCGCCGGGAGGAAAGGGTGCGAATGACGCGTCTCAGGCAGACCGTCGCCCGCCGCCTCAAGGAGGCCCAGAATATGGCGGCGCTGCTGACCACCTTCAACGACGTCGACATGACGGCGGTGATGGAGGCGAGGAGCCGCTACAAGGACCTGTTCGAGAAGAAGCACGGCATCCGGCTCGGCTTCATGAGCTTCTTCGTGAAGGCGGCGGTACTGGCGGCCCGCGACGTGCCGTCGGTCAACGCCTACATAGAAGGCGAGGAGATCGTCTATCACGATTATGTCGACGTCTCGGTCGCCGTCTCCGCGCCCAACGGCCTGGTCGTCCCGGTCATCCGCGACGCCCAGGCTTTGAGCTTCGCCGAGGTCGAGAAGACCATCGCCGACTTCGGCAAGAGAGCCAAGGAAGGCTCGCTGACCATGGCCGACATGGAAGGCGGCACCTTCACCATCTCCAACGGCGGCGTGTTCGGCTCGCTCCTCTCCACCCCCATCATCAACCCGCCGCAGTCGGCGGTGCTCGGGATGCACCGGATCGAGGAGCGGCCGGTGGTCCGGGACGGGCAGGTGGTGGTCCGGCCGATGATGTATCTCGCTCTGTCCTACGACCACCGGCTGGTCGACGGCCGCGAGGCGGTCACTTTCCTGGTGCGGATGAAGGAAGCGCTGGAAGACCCGACGCGCCTCCTCATCGATCTGTAGAGGCGCGCGATGGGAATGGTTCTCTATGTACGGCGGGTGGCGGACGACGCCGTCCCCGGCGACCCGGACAAGTTCGACGAATTCTTCTTCGACGAGGAGGCCCAGGCGGCCGGCGATCTGATCGATTTCGACAAGGCCTGGCACGCTCTGCATTTCCTGCTCACCGGCTCGGCCGAGGAGTCGGACGGCCCCTTGGGCCTGCTGCTCGGCAAGGGCGAGCCAGTCGGGGAAGATGCCGGCTATGGCCCGCCTTTGCTGGTCTCCGCAGCCGGGATGCGCGGCTTCCACGAAGCGCTGGCCGGCCTCTCCGACGAAGATTTGCGGCGGCGCTACGATCCGCGGGCGATGGTCGCCGCCGACGTCTATCTGGCGGACTCGCTGGCGGAGGAAGAAGACAGCTGGGACTATGTCTCGCAGGGGATTCCCGCGCTGCGGCGTCTCGCGGAGCGATGCGTTCAACAGAATTCAGGTGCGATCATCTTCATGAGCTGATCGCGCGACAGCGGAGCATTTTGAATGTCAGAGACCAATTTCGACGTGATCGTGATCGGGGCCGGGCCCGGCGGCTATGTCGCCGCGATCCGGGCGGCGCAGCTTGGGCTCAGGACCGCCTGCGTCGAGAGCCGGGAAACTCTCGGCGGGACCTGCCTCAACGTCGGCTGCATTCCGTCCAAGGCGCTGCTCCACGCCTCCGAGCTGTTCGAGGAAGCGGCGCACGGGGCGATGGCCAAATGGGGGATCAAGGCGACGGGGATCGAGCTCGACTTGGACGTCATGCATGCCGGCCGCCGCGAGGCGATCAAGGGGCTGACCGGGGGGATCGAGTTCCTGTTCAAGAAGAACAAGGTCACCTGGCTGAAGGGCCACGCGAAGTTCACCGGGCCGAACGCGATCGACGTCGCCGGGCAGGCCTATGCGGCGAAGAATATCGTCATCGCCACCGGCTCCTCGGTCACGCCGCTCCCGGGCGTCGAGATCGACCAGCAGCGGATCGTGGATTCCACCGGCGCCCTCGAGCTGGCCAAGGTGCCCGGCCATCTGGTGGTGATCGGCGGCGGGGTCATCGGGCTCGAGCTCGGATCGGTCTGGCGGCGGCTCGGCGCAAGGGTGACGGTGGTCGAATATCTCGACCAGCTGCTGCCCGGGATGGACGGAGAGGTCCGCAAGGAAGCGGCGAAGATCTTCAAGAAGCAGGGCTTCGAGATCCGCACCTCGACCAAGGTGACCAAGGCGGAGAAGAAGGGGGAGGGTATCGTCCTCGCGGTCGAGCCGGCCCAAGGCGGCGAGGCTCAGTCGATCGAGGCGGACGTGGTCCTGGTCTCGATCGGCCGCCGGCCGAACGTCGAAGGCCTCGACCTCGAGGCGGCGGGCGTCAAGCTCAACAAGCGCGGCCAGATCGAGGTCGACCATGATTTCCGCACCGGGGTCGAGGGTGTTTACGCGATCGGCGACGTGACCCCTGGGCCGATGCTCGCCCACAAGGCCGAGGACGAGGGGATCGCGGTCGCCGAGATCCTCGCCGGCCAGATCGGGATCGTCAACCACGACGTCATCCCGGGCGTGGTCTACACCTTCCCGGAGATCGCCTCGGTCGGCAAGACCGAGGAGGAGCTCAAAGAAGCGGGCGTCGAGTATAAGACCGGCAAGTTCCCGATGCTCGCCAACAGCCGGGCCAAGACCAACCGGGAGACGGACGGCTTCGTCAAGGTGATCGCCGACGCCCGCACTGACAGGGTGCTCGGAGTCCATATCATCGCCTCGGTCGCGGGGACGATGATCGCCCAGGCGGCCCAGGCGATGGAGTTCGGAGCGACCAGCGAGGACATCGCCTATACCTGCCACGCCCACCCGACCCATTCGGAGGCGATCAAGGAAGCGGCGATGGCGGTGACGGGCAAGCCGATCCACATCTGAGGCAAGTTGGTCGCCAAAGAGACCGTATAGTGTCGTCACCCCGGCGAAAGCCGGGGCCTCGGGGAGACCCGCCGAGACTTCTCGTCCTGAGGACCCGGCTTTCGCGGTTCCCATCAAAGTACTACTTTGATGGGGTCCCTCCCGGGAGGACGGGCGATCGATCTCCCCCGCTTGACTGGCGGGCGCGACGGGCGTCTCTTCCTTCCTGATCCGTAACGATGGAGCGACGCCGTTGAAGCCCGTTCACCTTTTTCTGGTCGGCGCGCTTACGCTCTCGGCCTGCGGCGGACCCGAGGCGCTGACGCTTCCCACCGACCCGGTCGATCGCGCCGCGACCTGCGCGGTCGTCGCCGCCGCGGCCGCGCGCACTGCAGTCCCCGACGTGCAGGCGCCGCTGCCGCTGGCCGCGCAAGGCAAGATCTTCCATCATGCGCTTCTTGCCGCCTCCCAGGGCGGGACGTTCGAGGCGGAGACCGCGAACCGGGTCAACAAGCGGATGCGCGAGCTCGAGGCGGGGATCACGGCCGGCAAATGGCGGGACCTCGTCCCGGCCTGCGACTCGGCCTTCGCGGTGACGGCGAAGACCGAGGTCGAGCTTCCCTCGGGCCGCTTCGAGGCGCAGATCGCCTGCGAGGAGCTTGCCGACTTCACCAGCATCGCCCTGGAAGGCGAGGAAAGGCATTTCGGAAACGAGCTCGCCGCCTACCGCCGGATGCGAACCGAGCTGAACGACGCCTTGGCTTCCGGCCTCAGCGCCCGCGCCGGCTCGGGCAGCGAAGCGCAGAGCCGGGAGCGCGACCGCGCCCTCGCCGCCGCCGCCGCGCTCGGCTCGCCCATCCCCGTGCTCGACAAGTGCCGGGAGCGGTTCAAATAGCCCTCGGTCGGTGCACCCCCGATCGTCACCCCGAACTTGTTTCAGGGTCCAGTTCGCCACCCGCGTGGCGGTTCGACCCTGGATGCTGAAACAAGCTCGGCATGACCGTTTCCAGCTTCCCTTCCTGTGAAGCCTGGGTGAAGCTGGGCGCCATGAAAATTCGGCAAAGGCTCAGGCGCTGGCATATCTGGCTCGGCTGGATCGTCGGCCTGCCCTTCCTCGCCTGGACGGTTTCCGGCCTCGTCATGGTGGCCCGGCCGATCGAGACGGTGCGGGGCGAGGGGTTGATCGCCGAGCCGGCTCCGCTGCCCGCCGGGCTCGCTCCGGTCCCGCCGGCCATCGGGCCGCGTCCGCTCGCCTCGCTTCGGCTCGAGCCGAGGCCCGACGGTGCGAAATGGCTGCTCAAATATGCCGACGGCGGCACCCGGCTCGCCGATGCCGCGACCGGCCGGCTGCTGCCTCCGCTTGGGCCCGCCGACGCGGCCCGGATCATCGAGGCACGCTACAAGGGCAAGGCGCGCATCTCTGCGGTCGACCGCACGTCCGCCCAGGCGCCCCCGCTCGACCTTCGCCGCAAGGTCGCCGCCTGGCGGGTGACAATGACCGACGGCACCCGCTTCTATCTCGACGCGGCGACCGGCGAGATCCTCGCCCGGCGCACGCGCTGGTGGCGCTTCTACGATCTGATGTGGGGGATCCACATCATGGACCTGGAGACCCGGGAGGACGCGCACAATCCCTTGCTGATCGGGTTCGGAATCGTCGCGCTTCTGACGACCCTGCTGGCGCTCGCGATGCTGCCCCTCACCCTGAAGCGCCGCCGGCGGTGACGAGCCCGGCCGCCTTGCTTGGGACGGCCTTGCCCTATCTCGACTGGGCAGGCGTGGCGGTCTTCGCCTTCTCCGGCGCCCTGGTCGCGGCGGCGAAGCGACTGACCCTGGTCACTTTCATCTTCTTCGCGGTGATCACCGGCATCGGCGGCGGCACCGCCCGGGATCTCCTGATCGGCGCTCCGGTCTTCTGGGTGCACGATAATGCCATCCTGCTTATCTGCCTCGCGGCCGCGCTCGCCGCCTGGTTCTCTCCGGGAACCTTGTGGAAGGGGCGGGCGCTGCCGTGGCTCGACGCGGCCGGGATCGCCGCCTACGCCACATACGGCGCCGCCAAGGGCCTCGCTTTCGGGCTGGCGCCGCTCCCGGCGATGGCGATGGGCGTGCTCACCGCCTGCCTCGGCGGGATCGTCCGCGACGTCCTCGCCGGCGAGCTCTCGATCCTGATGCGGCCGGAGCTGTATGTGACGGCGGCCGCGCTCTCGGCGGCGCTGATGGTCGGACTGCTGCTCGCCGGAGCGCCGGCGGCGATCGCCGGAATCGTCGCGGCCTGCGCCGGCTTCGCACTGCGCGCCGGAGCCATCCATTTCGGCTGGAAGCTGCCGGCGTACGGGCGTTAGCACGTCATTCCGGCGAAAGCCGGAATCCATGAACACGGACCGTCGAAACCTCGTGACGCGGTGTTCATGGATCCCGGATCAAGTCCGGGATGACGGAGGCTCTTGACTTGATTGAACGTTCAATCAACAAGGCGCCATGGGCGGCAAGGACACCAGAAGCCGGATCATCGGCACGGCGATGGAGCTGTTCTGGCTGAAGGGCTACGGCTCCACCTCGATCGCCGACATTTTGAGCCGGAGCCAGGTCAACAGCGGCAGCCTCTATCATTTCTTCCCGGGCAAGCAGGACCTGCTCGTCGCGGTGCTCGAAGCCTATCGCGACGGAATCGGGCCGATGCTGCTCGAACCGGCGTGGGCGGGGGTGGACGATCCGGTCGAGAAGGTCTTCGCGCTGCTCGGCAAATACCGCTCGCTGATCGTCCAGACCGAATGCGAATATGGCTGCCCGATCGGAAGCCTCGCCCTCGAGCTGCACGAAGCGGATCCGGCCGTGCGCGGGCTTCTCGCCGAGAATTTCGAGGGCTGGGTCGGGGCGGTCGCCGGCTGCCTCGAGGAAGCGCGAGGCCGATTCCCCCCCGCAACCGACCTCCGGGCTTTGGCGGAGCTGGCGCTGACCGTGATGGAAGGCGGGGTGATGCAGGCGCGAACCCATCGCGACGTCGCCCATTTCGACCGGTCCGTGGCCCAGCTCCGAGCCTATTTCGAGATGCTGATGGTGAAGGAGGAGGAGGCGGCATGAAGAGGATGATCGCGGTCTTGCTGGCCGCACTGGCGGCGGCGCCGCCGGCGCAAGCGGCGACGAAGGCGCGGGCGCCCGACGGAACCCACATACTCGTGCATGAGACGGTGGTGGACGGGGCTCCGGCGGACATCTGGGCGGCGATCTCGAGCGCGGAAGGGTGGAAGAGCTGGGCCGTCCCCGTCGCCTGGGCCCCCGCACACGACATGATCGAGACGAGCTATTCCCCGACGGCGAAGCCCGGCGACCCGTCGACGATCCGCCAGCAGGTCCTGATCCGGTTGGCCGGCCGGCTGATGGTCTTCCGAACGGTCAAGGCGCCGGAGCGGTTTCCGGACTTCGACACCTATTCGAAGGTGGTCAGCGCGTTCGAGCTGGAGCCCGTCGGCGAGGATCGCACTCGGGTGCGGCTCACCGGAACCGGCTATGCCGACACCGAGGCTGGGCGGCGCCTGCTCGCCTTCTTCGAGAATGGCAACCAGGTCTCGCTTGACGCTTTGAAGGCTCGGTTCGCCCGGGCCGCCGCCCCGCCGCTCCGGGCGGAGCTCGAGCCGCTGAGCTTCCTCCTCGGCCATTGCTGGCGCGGCGAGTTCAAGAACGGCTCCGTCGACACGCATTGCTTCGAGAGCGTCTATGGGGGCCAGCATGTGCGCGACCGGCACGAGGTGACGGGGAAGGGCGCGCCCTATCGGGGCGAGACGCTGTACAGCTGGGACGGCTCGGCCAGGCGGGTCGGCTATACCTATTGGAACTCGTCCGGCGGGATCAGCCGCGGGACGATGGCGGCGACGGGCGAAGGGCTCGATTTCGGCGACCAGACCTATATGGGCCCCGACGGGCGCAGGACGAAGATCTCGACGATGTGGCGGAAGGTCGGCCCAGACGCCTATGAGACGGTGAGCCGCTCCGCCGCGGATCCGACTGGGAGCCGCGTCGTGACGTACAAGCGGGTGGATTAATTCCTCCCCGAGCTTGCTCGGTGAGGAATTAAAGAAGGTCGGCGGAGCTGCGGAATTCCGGCTCGTCCGGCGGCGTCCCCGCCCGGGCAAGCCCCCTTTGCCAGAGCCCGACGTCGTGCCAGGCGCCGAACTTCCAGCCGACCTGCCGATAGGTTCCGGCCCGCTCGAAGCCGAGCCGTTCGTGCAATCGGACGCTGGCTTCGTTGGGAAGGGTGATCGCGGCGATCGCCTGGGTGAAGCCGTGAGACTCGAGAATTGCGAGCAAGGGCTCGTAAAGCCGGCGCCCCAAACCGCCGCCGACGGCGTCCGCCCGGAGGTAGACGCTGGTCTCGACGGCGAAACGATAGGCTGGCCGGTCGCGGAAGCGGGTGGCATAGGCATAGCCGAGAAGGCTCCCGTCCTCCGCCTCGCCCACCAGCCACGGATAGAGCGCGCCTCCAGCCTCGATCCTCGCCCGCATCGCCGCCTCGCCGGGCGGCTCCGTCTCGAACGAGACCGCGCTCCCGCTCACGAAGGGAGCGTAGATTTCGGCGATGGCCGCGGCGTCGTCGGGCGTCGCGGCCCTCAGCTTCATGCGCCGAGCAGGCGCCAGAGCCAGCCGGTCAGGCCGGCCGCCGAAGGCGGCCGCGAGCGCTCGGAATGGCCGGCGCATTCGAGGCAGCGGGCTTGGATGGCCGCCCCGGAAACCAGCCGCTCCGCCTCGCCGATCGCGGCGAGCATCCTGAGGCGCGGCTTGGCCGCGAGCCGGCTGAACGCGTCGGGCGACGCTTCCTCATCGCCGTCGCCGGCCATCGACATCAGCAGCTGGTCGGCGAAGCCGGGCTCCTTCTCGAGCCACACCGCCTTGGCCGCGCCCGGATCGAGCTTGGCAAGCCTCGCCGCCTCGCGCACGGCGTCGTCGAGGCCGCCGAAGGAGTCGACCAGCCTCAGCTGGTGGGCGGTGCCGCCGGCCCAGATCCGGCCCTGGGCGATCTGGTCGACCTGGCCGACCGGCATCTTCCGGGCCGCCGACACCAGGGCGAGGAAGCGGCGATAGGTGCCGTCCACGCCCATCTGGAGCAGCCGGTCGGCTTCGGGCGCGGGGCCGCGGAGCAGATCGGGCTCGCCGGACAAAGGAGTCGTCTTGACGCCGTCGGCGCCGAGACCGAGCTTGGTCATCGCGCCCTCGAAGCTCGGAAGCACTCCGAACACGCCGATCGAGCCGGTGATCGTCGAAGGCTCGGCATAGATCTTGTCTCCCGCCGTCGCGACCCAATAGCCGCCCGAGGCCGCGACGCTGCCCATCGACGCCACCACCGGCAGGCCCTTCGCCTTGGCGGCCAGCACCGCCTGGCGGATCCGCTCGGAGGCGAGGGCGGAGCCGCCGCCCGAATCGATCCGGACGACCAGCGCCTTGAGGTCGCGCTCGCGAAGGCCCTTCTCCAGCGCCCGGACGATCGTCTCCGCGCCGGCGGTGCCGAGATCGGCCTCGCCGTCGACGATGTTGCCGGCGACCGTGACGATTCCGATCTGGCCGCCGCGGTCGCTGGCGGGATTGGCTTCGATCCACTTGCGGAAGTCGATCCGCTCGAAGCTTCCGGGAAGCTGCTCGAAGCGTGTGCCGCTGATCTGCGCGACGCGGCGGTGGAAGGCTTCGCGCTCGCCGACCCGGTCGACCATCCCGGCCTGCAGAGCCGCCCTCGCCATGTCGCCTCCGGCCGACGCGATCCGGGCCGGAAGATCGGCGACATAGGGGGCGAGCTGCGCCTTGGGACGCGCCCGGCGCACCTCCTGCTGCCAATTCTCCCACATGACTGAGTAGACCGCGCTCAGCGCCTGCCGCGCCTCGGGCGACATGTCGGTCCGGGTGAGCGGCTCGGTCGCCGCCTTGTAGGTTCCGGCCTTGTAGACGTTGGCGGTTACCCCGAGCTTGTCGAGCAGGCCCTTCATGTAGAGGTTGGCGCCGCCCGGCCCGGTGACCAGCACCCCGCCCATCGGGTTGAGCCAGACCTCGCTGGCGTGGGCGGCGAGGAGGTAGCTGTCGTCGTCATAGGCGGTGGCGTAGGCGAGGACGGGCTTGCCGGCCTTCCTGACCTCGTCCAGCGCCTCGCCGACGGAGGACAGGGTGGCCTGGCCGCCGCCCGAGAAGACGTCCAGATCGAGCGCGACCGCCTTCACCCGCTCGTCGGCGGCGGCGGTCCGGAGCGAATGGACGACGTCGCGAAGCCTGTACTCGCGCGGGCCGCCGCCGCTGAACACCTCGCTGGCGCTGGCCTGGGCGGGCTGCTCGACGATCGGTCCGTCGAGCTGGAAAAGCAGAGCGCCGCGGTCGCCCGCACCGAGCGTCGGGCGCGCCGTCATCGCCGCGTAGAGAAGCGCGAAGAAGAGCAGCATGAACAGAAGGACCAGCCCGTCCTTGATTCCGACGAGCAGCTTCCAGACCTTGCCCGCGAACCTCATTGCCTTGCACTCCTTGCCTGCGCCCTGGGCTAGACCAGCGCCGCCCCACTGTAAATTGCTCCACGCTCGTCGTCCCAGCGCAGGCTGGGACCCGGCGGGTGAAAGGCGCCGAGTCCTTCACCCCCCGTGCCCCAGCCTTGCTGGGGCGACGGACCAAAATTCCATCCTCCGACCCTTGACCGGCGATGAACAAGTCCTAGATGAGCGCTGCTGGCACTCGCGAGGGGCGAGTGCTAACAGATTTCATCGAAGGCGGCTCGCGGTGCCCATATGGGGCGGCGGCCGACATAAAGAAGAAGAGGTGACGCGCATGAATTTTCGTCCGCTCCATGACCGAGTGCTGGTCCGCCGCTTGGAGGCCGAGGAAAAGACGGCCGGCGGAATCATCATCCCCGACACCGCCAAGGAGAAGCCGCAGGAAGGCGAGGTCGTCTCCGTCGGCACAGGCACGCGCGGCGAGGACGGCACCGTCACTCCGCTCGACGTCAAGGCCGGCGACAAGATCCTGTTCGGCAAATGGTCCGGCACCGAGGTCAAGCTCGACGGCGAGGACCTGCTGATCATGAAGGAAAGCGACATCCTCGGGATCGTC
>DASVVM010000044.1:0-3134 GCA_036386555.1 Allosphingosinicella sp. | reverse complement strand
GCCGATTCGCCGGTCGTCCCGCACGGGACCAGCGCATGGCTTCCCTCGCCCACTTGCCAGCGCACGAAGTCCAGAAAAGCGTGCTCGTCCAACGCTTCGTCGCGGAAAATCGTCACCAGAGCCGGGATCGACCCGCGGAACATCAATAGACTCCTTCACGTGAGGCTGAAGGCCGTCGATAAGGACGAGCCCGTTCAGGGCCTGATAAGGAGGGGGTTGGCATTCTGTCCAGCATGCAGAAAAAAGCGTTGGCTCTGAGCCTGTTGGGCGTCTCCGCCATGTCCGTCGCAGCCGTTGCGACCGGGGTGAGGCCGATGCACGTCTCCAAGATCCTGCCCGCCGCCGTGCAAAGCGCCGTGCGGCCGCCGCCGCCCCGGCAGGTCCAGCCGAGGCCCTCGCCCGCTTATTCGCCGGTGCCGAACTCCGTGGCGGACGACCTCGCCCGCTGGAACAGCCTGAGGCAGACGGACAGCCTGCCATTTTCCGCTTACGCCGCCTTCCTGATGACCCATCGCGGCTGGCCGGGCGAGACCGCGATGCGCCGCACCGCCGAAAAGGCGAATTCCGACGGCGGGGCCGCTTTCGAGGTGATCGGCTTCTTCAGCGCCTTCCCACCGCTGACTCCGGCAGGGCATGCCCGGCACGCCTTCGCGCTCCAGGCTTCGAACCGCGGAAACGAGGCGCTGGAGGCGGCGCGCAAGGCCTGGACCGGCGGAGTTCTTCCGGCGACCGACGAGGCCCGGATCCTCAGCCGGTTCGGCGGCCAATTCACGAGTGCAGACCATGACGCCCGAATGGAAGCCCTGCTCGGCAACGGCGACATTCAGAGCGCCACGCGCCAGCTGCCTTTGGTGTCGGCCCAGCGCCAGGCCCTCTATTCCACCCGCATCGCGCTCCAGACCCGCGCCGGCGATGCCGCGGGCCGGCTCTCCGCTCTGGGCAATGTCGAAGGCGATCCCGGCCTCCTGATGGACCGCGCCAACTGGCTTCGAGCCTCGGGGCAGAGCCTCGCCGCCCGCCAGCTCATGGCCCAGCCGCACCGGCTGTCGAGGCTGCCGGCCAATGCGGAGAAATGGTTCGAATCGATGATGACCCTGGCCAGGGGCGCAGCCAACGACGCCCAATGGTCGACGGCCTATGGGATCGCCTCGCAGCTCGACGGCGCCTATCCGGCCGGGACCGACGTCAGCACCCGATCCTACGGCGAGCGCGACGAATATACCAACCTCGCCTGGCTGGCCGGCACCGCCGCCCAGAAGCTCGGCCGTCACGCCGACGCGGCGCGCATGTTCGACCGATACGGCCGGGCGGCCAAATCCTCGCAGACCCGGACCAAGGGCTTCTACTGGGCGGCGCGCTCGGCGTTCAACGCCGGCCAGCAGGCGCAGTCCAGCGCCTGGCTCGATCAGGCGGCCGCGCACCCGGACCAGTTTTACGGGCAGCTAGCGCTCGAGCGGCTCGGCCGGCGGGTCACTCCCCCCTCTTCCGCCGCCTCCGCGCTGCCGTCCGCGGCGCAGAGGTCGGCCTTCGAGGCGCGGCCGCTGGTCCGCGCGACCAGGGCGCTGGGCGACATGGGCCGGTGGAGCGACCAGTCGCTGTTCGTCCGGGCCATCGCCGAGCAGGCGGAGACGGAAAGCGACCGGGTCCTCGCCGCCCAGTTCGGCCGGACGATCGGCCGCCAGGACCTCGGAGTCTGGGTGTCCCGGGAGGCGCGCAACAAGGGCCAGAGCTTCTACGATCCGGCCGGATTCCCGGAAGTGACCCTGCCCGCGGCTTATTCGACCCATTGGGCGCTCGCGCACGGAATCACCCGGCAGGAAAGCTCGTTCGACCGCGCCGCGGTCAGCCATGCCGGCGCCCGGGGGCTGATGCAGCTGATGCCGGGTACCGCCCGCGAGCAGGCCGGAAAGCTCGGCATGTCGTACGATTTCGGCCGGCTGACCTCGGACCCCGCCTACAACGTCATGCTCGGCACGAGCTATTTCCAGCGGCTTCTCAACCAATGGGGCGGCAATGCGCCGATGGCGGTTGCGAGCTACAATGCCGGCGCCGGCAACGTGAACAAGTGGGTGCGGGCGAACGGCGATCCGCGCGGCGGCGCCGACATCGTCACCTGGATCGAGGCCATCCCTTATTCCGAGACCCGCAACTACGTTCAGCGCGTGCTGGAAAATGCGGTGGTCTACGACGCGATCCGCGCCCAGCGCGGCGGCGGACGGCCCAATCGCCTGTCCTACTACCTGGGCAAGAGCGGACCGGGCTGATCATGATCCTCCCCATCGAAGATGGGGAGGGGGACCATGCGAAGCATGGTGGAGGGGTACCCGCGCAGGCCTCGCCATTTACCCCTCCATCGACGACCCGCAGGCGGGTCGTCCACGGGTGGTCCCCCTCCCCATGCTGCGCATGGGGAGGAAGAGGGTGACCGACCGCCCCAACTACATCACCCCCGAGGGCTACCGCCGCCTGCGGGAGGAATATGAGGCCTTGTTCGCGGTCGAGCGGCCCAAGCTGGTCGAGACTATCAGCTGGGCCGCCGGCAATGGCGACCGGTCGGAGAACGGCGACTACATCTACGGCCGCAAGCGCCTCCGCGAGATCGACCGGCGGCTGGGCTGGCTGTCGCGGCGTATGAAGGACGCCAAAGTGATCGACGCCGCGGCCCAGCCGGAGCGCGGCAAGGTGTTTTTCGGCGCCACCGTCGAGCTTGCGGACGAGGAGGACAACAGACGGACGGTGACTTTGGTCGGCGAGGACGAGACGGACGCGGCGAACGGCCGGATCGCCTGGACTTCCCCCATCGGCCGGGCGATCCGCGGCGCCGCCGTCGGCGACCTTCGCCGGGTCACTCTTCCGGGCGGCGAGCGGGAGCTAGAGATCGTCTCGATCGACTATCCCTCCCTGTCACCCTTGTAACTTAGACTTCGCCCTTTGTAGCGTTGGGCTTGGGGCCGTGGCGGGAAGGTCGTCTCACCCTGGGGTGCTTGAGCCCGTAGTTCAGCCTGATCCTCCCGCCACGAGGTTGTCGACCCCGAACAGTCGCTTGGGCCGCCTGGCGAGCCCGCTTGCGCAAGGAAGGGAGACGATGGCCATGGTCTATGTCGGCATCGATGTATCGAAGGACTGGCTGGACG
>DASVVM010000043.1:0-21174 GCA_036386555.1 Allosphingosinicella sp. | reverse complement strand
CACGGGGGGGGTTGGGGGGGGGTAGCGCTGAGCGGGCTCGATGCCCGCGGAGCGCTTCTCCGGCGCCTTCGCCCGCATCGAGCGGACGAAGGCGCACCCACCCCTAATCCCTCCCTTGCAGGGAGGGGGGTTTTGCTCCTGCTTGGCGCCTTCCTCGCCGGCGATCTCGCCGTCGCCCAGGCGCCCCCGACCCTCGCCCAGGCGCAGAAGGAGGCTGCGGCCGCCAAGCGGCGCTCGGATCTGCTCGAGCGCCAGGCCCAGCGGGCGACCGGCGAGGCCACCCGGGCCAATGCCGCCGCCGCGGCGCTCGCCGGCCGGATCGAGGCGGCCGAGGCCGACATCACTGCCGCTTTGGCCCGGATCGCTCTGATCGAGAGGCTGAGCGCCGCGCAGCGCGCCCGCCTCGCCGCCAGCCAGGGCTCGCTCATTCGCCTCACCGCCGCCCTCCAGACCATGGCGCGCCGGCCCCCGGCGCTGGCGCTCATCCAGCCGGGCTCGCTGGACGAGGTCGTCCATGTCCGCGCCCTGCTCGCCTCCTCGCTCCCCGCCATCCGCGCCCGCACCGCCGGGGTGCGCGCCGAAATGGCGCGCGGCGAGGCGCTTCGCCGCCAGGCCCGCGAGGCCGTCGTCCAGCTCGGCTCGGGCCGGCGCGATCTCCAGCAGCGCCGGCTCGCTCTCGCCCGCTTCGAGGCCGAGCAGCGCCGGCGCTCGGCGAGCCTGATGCAATCGGCCCTTCGCGAATCCGACCGCGCCCTGGCCTTCGGCGAGGAAGCGCGGGAAATCGCCGCTTTGGCGGGAACCCGGGCGTTCCAGGCCCGCCTGGAGCGCCGCCTTTCCGAGCTGCCGGGGCCGGCGCCACGGCCCGGCGAAGCGCCGGCGCGGGCGCGGGCGCCTTATTACCTTCTCCCGGTCCAGGGCCGCCTGCTCACCGGCACCGGCGAGATTTCAGACGCCGGAGTCCATGCCCGGGGCCTGACCTTCGCGGCAGCCGCCGGCGCCAGGGCGGTGGCGCCCCGCGGCGGCCGGATCGCCTATGCCGCGCGCTATCGGGGCTATGGCGAGGTCGTGATCATCGACCATGGCGGCGGCTGGACGACGACGATGACCAACTTGTCCCACCTCGCCGTCAAGCGCGGCGACCGGGTCCGCGCCCGCCAGCCGCTCGGCCGCACCGGCGCCGGCGAGGTGACTGTCGAGCTCCGCAAGGACGGAAGGCCCTTCCCGATCACGTTATTGCTGTGAAAATCCTCCCCTGCATTCGCAGGGGAGGGGGACCATGCGAAGCATGGTGGAGGGGCCCTTTCTGACTCCGAGAGCCCCTCCACCGCGCTTCGCGCGGTCCCCCTCCCCGAGAAATCTCGGGGAGGATTGAGGCGGCCAGCAATTGCTTGTTCACCCGGCGTTGCTTTTCGAGCGCTAGAAAAGGCGGTACACGCGTCTCGAACGGCCCGAACAGGAACCCTGCATGCCCAACAACTTTCTTCGCTCGCTCGCCCTGGTCAGTGCGGTCGCGATCGTCCCGGCCGCGAGCGCCTCGCTCGCCGCGGTCGACGTCGACACCTATCGCGAGCTCGACCAGTTCATGAGCGTCTTCGAGCGGGTCCGCTCCGAATATGTCGAGCAGGTCGACGACAAGACGCTCATCCGGGGCGCGATCGACGGAATGCTGGCAAGCCTCGATCCGCACAGCGCCTATATGGACGAGCGCGGCTACCAGGCGCTGATGACGACCACCGACGGCAATTACGGCGGCCTCGGCCTCAACGTCACGATGGAGGACGGGGTGGTGAAGGTCGTCGCCCCGATCGAGGACAGCCCCGGCTTCAAGGCCGGCATCAAGGCCGGCGACTACATCACCCATCTGAACGGCAAGCTGATCTACGGCGGCACTCTCGACGAAGCGGTCGATTCGATGCGCGGCCCGCCGGGCAGCTCGATCAAGGTCACCATCCTTCGCCTCGGCCGCGACAAGCCGTTCGACGTCACGCTGACCCGCGCAGCCATCGAGCTCAAGGCCGTCAAATGGTCGGTGAAGGACAATGTCGGCGTGATCAACGTCAACACCTTCAGCCGGACCACGACCGACGAGACGCTCGCCGCGATCGCCGCGATCGAGAAGCAGCTCGGCCGTCCGCCGCTCGGCTATGTCGTCGACCTGCGCTCCAACCCGGGCGGACTTCTCGACCAGGCGGTCGGCCTTTCCGACGTCTTCCTCGAGCGCGGCGAGATCGTCTCGCAGCGTGGCCGGCGGAAGAGCGACATCGAGCGCTATTTCGCCAAGCCCGGCGACGCCGCTCGCGGCCTCCCTATCGTAGTCCTCGTCGACGCGGGCAGCGCTTCGGCGGCCGAGATCGTCGCGGCCGCGATCCAGGACCATCATCGCGGGCTGGTGATGGGCGAGCGCAGCTTCGGCAAAGGCTCGGTCCAGACCCTCGTCCCGCTCAGCCAGAAGACTGGCCTTCGGCTCACCACGGCGCGCTACTACACGCCGTCGGGCCGCTCCGTTCAGGAAGGCGGCATCAAGCCGGACATCGAAGTGCCGCAGCTCTCCGATCCCGACTACAAGTCGCGGCCGAAGCTTCGCGAGGCGGATTTGAGGCGCCATCTGATCAACGAAGTGACGGTCGACAACGATGTTATCGAGGACGACGGCAAGCCCGATCCGCGCTTCGCCGCCACGCCGGAGCAGTTGAAGGCCAGGGGGATCGACGACTTCCAGCTCAATTACGCGCTCCAGACCATCTCCCGCCTCGGCCGCAACGCCGCGGTCGCTCCCGCCGCCGGAGGCGGGGCCCGGCCGACCGGAAAGCGCTGATGGCGGACGCGGGCATCCCCTCCCTGGAAGGGAGGGGCTAGGGGTGGGTAGGCGAGCGCAGCGAGACTTCCTCCCGATTCGGAGTTTCGGCCGCCTTCGGCGGACCCACCCCCAACCCCTCCCTTCCAGGGAGGGGGGAAGGCCATGACCTCGCTCGACAAGGCCCGCGCCATTTCCATCGCCGTCCCCGCGGCGCTGCTCGCCGGCGCCTACGGCTCCGAGATCTTCGGCGGGCTCTACCCGTGCGAGATGTGCTGGTGGCAACGTTACGCGCATTTCGCCGGGCTCGGCTTCGCCTTGCTCTCGCTGCTTATGCGCAAGGCCCCCGACCGCGGCCGAAGCTTCGTCTGGCTGGCGGCGCTCGGGATCCTCGCGAGCGGCGTCATCGGTGCCTATCACGCCGGCGTCGAACTGCGTGTCTTCGAAGGCTTCACCACCTGCACCTCGACCGGAAGCGCCGGCCTCAGCACGGAGGAGCTTTTCAAGGAGGTCATGGCGAAGCCCCTCGTCCGCTGCGATGACATCCAATTCTCCTTCCTCGGAATCTCCATGGCCGGGTGGAATGCGATCCTTTCCATCCTTGCCGCGTTGTCCATCCTATGGCTGAGCCTCAGACGACCGAGAGTGAGCGCGTGAACTCCGCCGAAGCTCCTCCCCTCCCCCGCTGGCGCCCGGGCGACGAGCGGCCCGACGTCGATTCCATGGTCCGCGTCGACCAGGCGGGCGAATATGGAGCGACCCGTATCTATCGCGGCCAGCTTGCGGTCCTCGGCTCCCACGCCGCCAGCCGTCCGATCGCGCGGATGAAGTCGCAGGAGGAGCAGCACCTCAAGACCTTCGACGAGATGATGGTCGAGCGCGGCGTCCGACCGACCCTCCTCCAGCCGGTCTGGAACGTCGCCGGCCACGCGCTCGGCGCGGCGACGGCGCTGATGAGCCCCAGCGCGGCCATGGCCTGCACCGCAGCGGTCGAGACCGAGATCGACCGCCATTATTCCGACCAGCTCCGCGCCCTCGGCCGGGAGGAGCCCGACCTCGCCGACACGATCCGCCGCTTCCGCGACGAGGAGCTCGAGCATCGCGACACCGCGATCGCGGCCGGAGCCGAGGACACGTTCGGCTATCCCATATTGTCTTCCCTCATCCGCGCGGGCTGTCGTATCGCCATCGCGCTGTCGAAAAGGATCTGACCATGAAAGCCCTCCTCCTCGCCGCCGGCGCACTGCTCGCGGCTGCTCCCGCAGCGGCCCAGGCTCCGTCCGCGGCGCGCCCGGAGCCCAAAATCAGCACGATGATCGTCTACGGCAACGATCCCTGCCCGCCGAGCACCGACGACACGATCATCGTGTGCGGGCGCGAGGACGAAAAGGAGCGCTTCCGTATTCCCCGTGCCCTGCGCGGCGACCCCAATGATCCGAAGAGCCAGGCCTGGGCGGCTCGGGCCACGGCGCTCGAATATGCCGGGCGCTCCGGAATCGGAAGCTGCTCGACGGTCGGCCCCGGCGGCGCCAGCGGCTGCTTCAACCAGATCGTCCGCCAGGCCCGGGCCGAGCGCGGCGCCGATCCCAGCGTCAACTGGAGCGCGCTGGTCGAAGAGGCCCGCCGCGAGCGCCTCGGCAAGATCGACGCCCAGGCCGAAGCCGAGGAAGCCGACGCCAAGGCCGACGAGGCAGCCACGACTCCGCGCTGATCTCAATCCTCCCCATCGCCAGATGGGGAGGGGGACCACCCGAAGGGTGGTGGAGGGGTGGATGGCCACCACCTTCGCAGTTCCAGCGCCTGAACCTCGGCACTCGTCGCCATTTACCCCTCCACCATGCTACGCATGGTCCCCCTCCCCATGCTCGGCATGGGGAGGATAAGGAACCTCTTACCCGCTCGCCCCTTCTTTCCCCGAACCGAAAGGAGGCCGCGCATGAAAGCCGCCTGGTCCATCGCCGCGCTCGCCGCCGCCGCCTCGGCGGCCGTGACCCTCGCCCCCGCCCCGGCCGACGCGCAGGGCGCGCAGCAGGAGCGGGTCCGCCGCCTCGTCGTCTACGGCCGCGATCCCTGCCCGCGCGCGCAGAGCGGCGACGAGATCGTCGTCTGCGCCCGCCGGCCGGAAACCGAACGCTACCGGATCCCGAGGGAGCTTCGCGACTCGGCGACCGAGGACGATCCGGCGAGCACCGCCTGGGCCGCCCGGGCCGAGGCCCTCGAATATGTCGGCCGCACCGGGATCCAGAGCTGCTCGACCGTCGGTCCCGGCGGAGTCAGCGGCTGCTGGAACGAGATGGTCCGGGCCTGGCGCCGCGACCGGCGGACGGGGGATGGGGAGCCTGGACGGTAATTACTCATCCTCCCTGCCGCGGAGCGGTGGGGAGGGGGACCATGCGAAGCATGGTGGAGGGGCCGACGGACTCCGATAGCCCCTCCACCGCACTTCGTGCGGTCCCCCTCCCCGTCCGCTTCGCGGACGGGGAGGACTATCTCTTCAGCTCCCCCGCAATCCATTCATCGACCTGAGCTTCCAGCACGTCGAGCGGCACCGATCCCTGCAACAGCACCGCGTCATGGAATCGCCTCAGGTCGAACTTTCCGCCCAGCGCCTTCTCCGCCTTCGCCCGGAGCGCCTTGATCCTCAATTCGCCGATCTTGTAGCCGAGCGCCTGCCCCGGCCAGCTGATGTAGCGATTGACCTCGGCGTCGATATTGGCGTCGGTCAGCGCCGTATTCGCCCGCATGAAGGCCACCGCCCGGGCCTTGTCCCAGCTCTTGGAATGGATCCCGGTGTCGACCACCAGCCGCGACGCCCGCCACGCCTGGTAGGAAAGCTGGCCCATCTTCTTCTCGGCCGAGTCGTACAGCCCCATCTCCTCGCCCAGGCTCTCGGCATAAAGGCCCCAGCCCTCGGTGAAGGCGGTGAAATAGGTGAAGTTTCGCCGGAAGGGCGGAAGCTCGACCTCCTGCTGGAGCGAGATCTGGTGGTGGTGCCCCGGTACCGCCTCGTGAAGGGTCAGCGCCGGAAGCTCCCAGAGCGGCCGCTGGTTGAGCTTGGAGGTGTTGACGTAATAGGTGCCGGCAAGCCCGCTCGCCGGCGAGCCCTGGCCGTAATAGGCCGTCGTCGTCCCCTCGGCGATCTCGGCGGGGATCTCCCGAACGCCGTAGGGAAGCCTGGGCAGGGTCGCGAAGAAGCCGGGCATCTTCCCGTCGATCGTCTTGGCCGTCGTCGCCGCCGCCTGCATCAGCTGCGCCGGGCTCGTCGCATAATATTTGGGATTGGTCCTGAGCTCCCGGATGAAGGCCTCCCGGCCTGTGAACCCTGCGGACCGGGCGACCTTGTCCATCTCGGCCCGTATCCGCGCCGATTCCCGGAGGCCCAATTCATGGATCTGGTCCGGGGTGAGCGACGTCGTCGTCTCCTGCCGCACCCGGAAGGCGTAATATTCGCGCCCGCCGGGCTGTGCCGAGATGCTGTCGGCCTTGGCGCATTTGGGGAGGTAGGTCGTCCGGTAGAAAGCGAGATGCTTGGCATAGGCCGGGTTGAGCACGTCCGCGACGAGCCGCCGCGCCCGCACCTGCATCGCCGACCACTCGCTCTCGGTGACATCGCCCGGCCGGGTCCGGGTGAACGGCTCGTAGAAGCGCGACTTCGCCGGATCCTCGGCGATCACCCCGGATATGCCTTTCTCGTAATTGCCGAGCACCGAGCAGGGCAGGGTGAAGCCGCCCCTCGCCGCCTGCCCGGTGATGTCGAGCGCCGCGTCGTTCTGCCCGGGATAGAGGGCGAGGCGGGTGAGATAGCTTTCGTAATCGGCCCTGGTCCGGAACGGCAGATTGTCGGCGAGGCCGGCGAAGGCCTGGTGCCAGCCGGCAGAAGTGGTGAACAGCATCACCCGCTGGCGGAAGCGATTGGCCTCGACCCCCTCCTCGAGCCCGCGCTTGAGGATGGCCCGGTTGACCCGGTCGGCCGGCGAGAGCGCCTCGGCCGGGATCCGCTCCAGCCGCTCCAGGAAGGCGGCCGCCTCGCGGGCCTGCCGGTCGCGGGCGGCGAGGCTGATATCCTCGATCCGGTCGTCATGGTCGCGAACCCCGAGCGCGGTCGCGTAGGTCGGGCTCTCGCGGAGCAGCCAGGCGTAATGGTCGTCAAGCAGCCGCCTGAAATCGTCCGCCGGCGCCGCCGCGGCCGGCGCCGCCGCAAGCAAGGCCGCGCCCGCCAGAAGCCAGATCCGCATGAAACTCTCCTCGCTCTCGCCGCCTTACCCTAGCGGCGGAAACGATCCCGTCCACCGCGTGTTGGACCGCCAGCGGAGGTAAGCAATGAGCGACAATGTCTACAAGGTGATCGAGATCGTCGGCAGCTCGGCGACCAGCATCGAGGATGCGATCGAGGGCGCCATCGCCCGCGCCGCCTCGACGATCCACGACATCGGCTGGTTCGAGGTCAAGGAGACCCGCGGCCATGTCGAGGGCGGCAAGGTCGCGCATTATCAAGTCACCTTGAAGATCGGCTTCACCCTGAGGGCCTGACCGTCATCCCGGCGAAAGCCGGACCTCGCGTCGAGAGAGGCTCGACGGGTCTCCCCGAGGTCCCGGCCTTCGCCGGGATGACGGCCTCCATTGACATTCGTTTCGCCTCCGCCTATCCGCCCGCTCCCCGCGCCCCAACGGCCGCGGGCACAGACGGAGCAATGACGTGCAGGATCGCAGCCTATCCCGGCGATTTCAGCCCGCCTCCGTCCGGATGCCCAAGCGCTAGCCAAGCGCTGCCGGCTCCGGGCCGGCGAGCACGAAATCCCCTACCCTTTTGAAGAACGGCCCCGGCCGCGCCTCTTCGCGCGCGCCCTGGCCGAATGGATTTGTCATGGGCGAGAAGCTTCTGGCGAAGCAGCTGCTTGTGCTGCTGCGCGACACGACCGGCCGCAAGAGCATCGCGGCGCAAACCCTGCTCGACTGGGCGCAGGAACGGAAAGACTGGCTTTGGCCGAACCGCAAATGGCCGGGCCCGAAGCCGCGGCGCAAGAAGGCCCGGCTCGCGCTCGACTGGGACGGATTGCCCGCTTTGGCGGCGGCCATCGACACGGCGGAGCCGGAGCCGCCTTTGTTCGAGCTCACCGGCGCCGCCTCGCGGCTGCTCGACTTCGACCGATTTGAGGCGGTGCTGCTAAACGCCGTCGCCGGCCTGGCGCGCCTGCCTCGACTGTCCGCGCTTCGCCGCCGGCTCGCCGACGCGGGCGTCGACATGCTGCCGCTGCTCGGCCGGCTGGCGGGCGCGGCAGACGGCGAAGCGGCGGGCCGCGTGCGGCGGTCGGGGCCGGTCTCGCTGGGCCTGCTGCGCATCGACCTCGCGAGGGGCGGCGGCTATTCGGTCGATCTCGACTGGACCTTCTCGAGGGTCCTGGACGGCGGCTGGGCGGATGAGGCGGCGCTGATCGACGCCCTCGCCGGAATTCGCCAGTCCGCGTCACTTGGCCCCGAGGACTTCGCCGAGCACCGGGGAAGCCTGGACCTGCTCGAGCGCCTGCTCCGCGGGGCGCTCGACCGCCAGTCGCCCGGCATCGGGATCCTGATCCACGGGCCGCCCGGCACGGGCAAGACCGAGTTCGCCCGAACCCTCGCCGCCGCGGCCGGAGCCGAGCTGTTCGCGGTCGGCGAATGCGGCGAGGACGGTGAGGAGCCGACCCGCTGGGAGCGCCTCCACGCGCTCAAGCGGGCCGAGCGCCTGCTCGCCCGCCGCGGCGGCAGCGTGCTTTTGTTCGACGAGATGGAGGACCTCTTCTCCGACGCCTCCCATACCGCGGACGGCGACCGCCGCGCCGGCTCCAAGATTTTCGTCAACCGCCTGCTGGAGGAAGCCCGGGTGCCGGTGATCTGGACCTCCAACGCCCTGGACGGCGTCGATCCGGCGCATCTTCGAAGGATGAGCTTCATCCTCAGGATGGATCATCCCTCGCCCAGTGCCCGGGCCCGGATCGCGCGCCGCGCCGCGGAGGCCGAAGGAGTCGCGGCGGCGGCCGCCGGTCTCGGCGCATTCCTCCCGGGGGAGCCGGAAAGCGCCAGCGTCGCCCGGGCCGCGCTCAGGACCGCCGCTCTGGCGGGCGGCGGAGCGATGGACGCCGAGGCGGCCGCCCAATCGCTTCTCCTCGGCCTTCGCGGCGGCCGTTCGCTGCCCCCGGCCGCTGCGGCCGGCGCTCTCGATCTTGCACTTTACGATTCCGAAACGGCGATCGCTCCGCTCGTCGAGCGGGTCTCGGCCCCGGGCGCCGCGAGCGACTTCTCGCTCCTCCTCACCGGTCCTCCGGGCACCGGGAAGACGGCGCTCGCCGCCCATCTCGCGGAACGGCTCGACCGGCCGCTCAGGGTCAGGCGCGCCTCCGACCTGCTGTCGAAATGGGTGGGCGGGACCGAGTCCAACATCGCCGAAGCCTTCGCCGAGGCCCGCGACCAGGGTGCGGTCCTGCTGTTCGACGAGGCGGATTCCCTCTTGCTGGATCGCAGCGACGCCCAGCGCTCGTGGGAGATCACCCAGGTCAACGAGATGCTCACCTGGATGGATTGCCACCCGCTCCCCTTCGTCGCCGCGACCAACTTCGCCCGGCGCCTCGATCCCGCGGCGCTCCGGCGCTTCGTCTTCAAGATCGAGCTGAAGGCTCTGTCGGCGGACGCCGCGGCCCGCGCCTTCGAGCGCTTCTTCGGCAAGGCCGCCCCGGCGCGCCTGAGCCAGGTCGCCGGACTCACTCCGGGCGACTTCGCGGTCGTCAGGCGCCAGCTCCGCTACCGGCCGGAGGCGGGGCCGGGCGAGATCGTCGCCTTGCTCGAGGCGGAGGCGAAGGCGAAGCCGGAGCGGGTGGCGAGGATCGGCTTCTAGAAAATCCTCCCCATCGAAGATGGGGAGGATGAACACTGTCACAAAACCGTCATCTCTCCGTCATAAGATCGAATCGATGACAGGCGCCCCGCCAGTCCCGGACCGCCCCGCCCTCTGGGCCGCCCTCTCCCATATGCAGATCGAGGAGCCCGGCACCTCCCGCCGCTTCGAGGAGGTGCTCGCCGAGCGCAATGGCTGGCCCGTCCGGTTCGCCGAGCGGGTGGCCGACGAATATTTCGGCTTCCTCTACCTCGCCGCCACCGCCGGCTTCGAGGTGACTCCTTCCGAAACCGTCGACCAGGCTTGGCACCTTCACCTCGAATGGCCGCATTATCGAGACGTCCTGTGCGACAGGCTTCTCACCCGCCCTCTCGACCATCGCCCCGGCACCGGCGAGCCGGCGGAAGAAGAGCGCTACCGGCGTCAATATGAGGAGACCCTCGCCCTTTACGAGCGGACCTTCGCCAAATCGCCGCCCACGGACATCTGGCCGAACGCGATCGCCGAGGGGCTGGAGGAGGAAGAACGGCAAAGGTTCGGCGAGGAGGCCCGGAGGCTCGGCCGCCGAGCCGCCCTGGGCAGTCTGATGGGAAGCATCGCCGCGCTGGCGTTCGGCGCCACGATGCTCGCGGTCTTCCTGGCCGGTATCGCCGCGATCTTCTTTCTTGCCGGGCACGCGGTCGCCAGCACGGGGCGCGCCCGCGGATCGGGCGGCTGCGGCGGCGGCGGTTGCGGCGGCGGAGGCGGCTCGAGCAACGATTGCGCCAGCTGCGACGGCGGGAGCTGCGGCGGCGGGAGCTGCGGCGGCGGATGCGGCGGCGGCGGCGACTGACGCGGCGACCGGCTTGAGCCGGCCGGCCAAGGTTGGTGGAGAACGCTCCCGCGCAGGAACGTCCTCCACCATAAGGATCGATCCGCCGGGAGTGAGAACGCGAATCGGTAAAACGGATATTCCAAATTCCGCCGCTCAGTTCCAGAACAAATAAAGAACGATATCGTTCGCTTCCCTGGTTCGAACAGCGCTCTGCGTTCGCGCCGCACGATCCAGATCGTCGACTTGCTCAGTTTCAGATCAAGTGCCCTTGTCTCACCGGTGCCGAGAACATATGTCGAACTAATGCGGCAACTCGATCTCCAGCAGAAGCTCGCCATCCCCGCGGATGCGGCCAAGTACGACGCCTCCTGCGCCTCGTCCGGCACCTCCATGCGCGACAGCCGCGGCGGCAAGGGCATCGGCTCGACCGAGGGCATGGGCATCTGCCACGCCTATGCGCCCGACGGCCGCTGCATCTCGCTGCTCAAGATCCTGCTCACCAACAGCTGCATCTTCGATTGCCATTATTGCATAAACCGGAAGAGCTCGAACGTCCGCCGCGCCCGCTTCACCGCCGAGGAGGTCGTCCGGCTCACCCTCGCTTTCTATCGGCGCAATTATATCGAAGGGCTGTTCCTCTCCTCCGGGATCATCCGTTCGCCCGATTACACGATGGAGCAGATCGTCGAAGTGGCCCGGAGCCTTCGCGAGGATCACGATTTCCGGGGCTATCTCCATCTCAAGACGATCCCCGACGCCGATCCCGAGCTGGTCCGTCTCGCGGGGGTTCATGCCGACCGCGTCTCGATCAACGTCGAGCTGCCGACCGCCGCCGGCCTGGCGCGGCTCGCGCCGGAGAAGGACGGCGCCCGGATCGAAGGCGCGATGAAGGAGATGCGCGCCTCCATCGACGATGGCGCGGACGCGAAGAAGCGCTTCAAATCGGCCCCAAGCTTCGCCCCGGCCGGCCAGTCGACCCAGATGATCGTCGGCGCCGACGCCGCGACGGACACCGACATCGTGGCCCGGGCCAGCAATCTCTACGACCGCTTCCGCCTCCGCCGGGTCTATTACTCCGCCTTCTCGCCCATCCCCGACGCGTCCGCCGTCCTTCCGCTGCGCCGTCCGCCGCTGATGCGCGAGCACCGGCTCTACCAGTCCGACTGGCTGATGCGATTCTACGGCTTTTCGCCGACCGAGGTCGCGTCCGCCGCCGATCCCGCCGGCATGCTTCCGCTCGAGATGGACCCCAAGCTCGCCTGGGCATTGAAGTTCCGCGAAAGCTTTCCGGTTGACGTGAACCGCGCGCCGCGGGAGGTGCTGCTGCGGGTCCCCGGCCTTGGCGTCAAGGCGGTAGACAAGCTCCTCAAGAGCAGGCGGTGGCGCAAGCTGCGGCTCGAGGACGTCGGCCGGCTGACCGTCTCAATCGCCAAGGTGCGGCCGTTCATTTGCGCCGAGGGCTGGCGGCCTACGCTGTTGACGGACCGGGCCGATCTGGGCGCTTGGGTGAAGCCTGCGGAAGGCCAGCTGGAACTCTTCGCATGATCCTTCGTCACCCCAGCGAAAGCTGGGGTCCATGCCGAGTCGGCATGGATGCCAGCCTTCGCTGGCATGACGAGATGCATTCGATTCAACTCCTCGGCGAAGACGATTTCGACGGCTGGCGCGACGCCGCTCGTGCCCTGGCCGGGTCAGGCGTCCCTGCCGAAGAAGTGAGCTGGACCGTCGGCGGTGGCGCCGGCGACCTTTTTGCCGCCCCTGCCCCGCTCCCCTCGGGCGGAACGCCCTTCTCCGTCCCCCGCGCCTTCTTGACCCTCGCCGAAACCGCGATCTGCCACTCCGACCCGGAGCGCTTCGCCTTGCTCTACGCGCTGCTCCTTCGCCTTCGCGGACGGCCCGGCCTGATCGCCGATTCCGCCGACCCGCTGGTTCAGCGGCTCGAACGAATGGCAAAGGCGGTTCGGCGCGACGTCCACAAGATGCGCGCCTTCCTCCGCTTCCGCGAGGTCGAGACGGGCGAAGGCCCCCGCTTCGTCGCCTGGTTCGAGCCCGAGCACCATATCGTCCGCCACAATGCGGGCTTCTTCGTCCGCCGCTTCGCCAACATGGCCTGGTCGATCCTCACTCCGGCGCTGTCGCTCCACTGGGACGGCGAAACCCTCGCCGAAGGGCCCGGCGCCGGCCGGTCCGACGCTCCCGACGGCGATCCGATCGAGTCGGTGTGGAAGACCTATTACGCATCCATCTTTAACCCTGCCCGCCTCAAGCGGGGGGCGATGCTCAAGGAAATGCCGAAGAAATACTGGAAAAACATGCCCGAGACCGCGTTGGTGGGAGAGCTGGTGGCGGGGGCGCAGGCGCGCGAGGCGAAGATGGTCGAGGCAGGACGAGGGCAGGTCGGCGGCAATCTTCGTGGCGCCTGGGAGGCGGTCCGCGACGAGGCCAAGGGCTGCACCCGCTGCCACCTCTACAAATGCGCCACCCAGACCGTGTTCGGCGAAGGCCCGCTCGACGCCAGGATCCTGTTCGTCGGCGAGCAGCCGGGCGACCAGGAGGACCTCGCCGGCCGCCCCTTCGTCGGCCCGGCCGGCCAGCTCTTCGACCGGGCGCTCGGCGATGCGGGAGTGGACCGCAAGGCCGCCTACGTCACCAACGCCGTCAAGCATTTCAAGTTCGAGCAGCGCGGCAAGCGCCGGATCCATTCCAAGCCCGATTCCGGCGAGATCGAGGCCTGCCGCTGGTGGATCGAGCAGGAGCGCCTGCTCATCCGCCCGCCCGTCACAGTCGCTCTGGGTGCCACCGCCGCCCGCTCGATCTTCGGCAAGGCCCTGACCATCACCTCCATGCGCGGCCGGGCCCACGCGCTGCCGGAGGGCGGCGAGGCCTGGGTCACCGTCCACCCCAGCTTCCTGCTTCGAGTGCAGGACAATAAGGAAGCGGAATATGCGCGGTTCGTCGAGGACCTGAGAACGATCGGGGAGAGGGCGAAGGCGCTGGCTTAGCCTCCCCTCCCTGGAAGGGAGGGGCCGGGGGTGGGTAGGCGAGCGAAGCGAGACTTCCCGCCGACTCGGAGTTTCGGCCGCCTTCGGCGGACCCACCCCTAACCCCTCCCTTCCAGGGAGGGGAACCTAGAGCCGTACCAGCATTTTACCGATATTGGCCCCCCGGAACAGGTCGAGGAAGGCCTCCGGCATCGCCTCGATCCCCTCGCGCACGGTCTCCCGGCCGGTCACCTTTCCTGCTGCGATCCAGCCGCCCATATCGCGGTAGAATTCGGCCATTTCGGGCAGATAGTCGGTGTAGATGAAGCCCTTCAGCATGATCCGCGCCGCGATCACCCGCATGATGTACTTGAAGCCGTGCGGCGGGGCTCCGTTATAGCCTTCGATCATCCCGCAGATGGCGAAGCGGGCATTCTGGCGGGCGGCGGCGAAGGCGGCGTCGAGATGCTCGCCGCCGACATTGTCGAAATAGACGTCGATGCCCTTGGGCGCCGCCTTCATCAGCGCCGGAACGATCGGCTCGGCCTTGTAGTCGATCACCGCGTCCGCCCCGAGCGCCTTCACCCAGGCGCATTTCTCGGCCCCGCCCGCCGAGCCGATCACGGTCATGCCCTTGGCCTTGGCGATCTGCACGACGGCCGAGCCCACTCCGCCCGCCGCCGCCGAGACGAAGACGATGTCGCCCTCCTTCGCCTGCGCCGCCCTCAGCAGGCCGAAATAGGCGGTCCCGCCGGTGAGGCCGAGGTTGCCGAGCCACTGATGGTCCTCGACCGGGAGCGGCGGCACCTTGTTGAACTGGTCGGCCGGCCCGGCGGCGGCCTCGCGCCAGCCGGCCATGTGGAAGACGGTATCGCCCTCGGCGAAGTTCGGCGAGCGGCTCTCGACCACCTTGCCGACCGCCCCGCCCTGCAGCGGCGCTCCCACCTCGAAGGGCGGGACGTAGCTCTTCACGTCGTTCATCCGCCCGCGCATATAGGGATCGACCGACAGCCACTTGTTCTCGACCCGGATCCAGCCGTCCTGGAGCTGCCCGAGCGGCGCCTCCTTCAGCTCGAAATTGTCCATCGTCGGCATGCCTTGGGGGCGCGACTTCAAATGCCAGGCGCGGGTGGTGTTGGTCATGCTGCCCTCCTCGTCGCCCCAGCGAAGGCTGGGGCCCCGGCGGGTGAAGAACGCGGGCGCCTTTCACTCCCCGGGATCCCAGCCTTCGCTGGGATGACGCCAAGAGTCAAAAAAGCCCGGCTCCACTGGGGAGCCGGGCCTTCTTGCCGACCGACGCTGGTCAGTCGTCGTTCTTGCCGCCGTAGGTGCCGGAGAAGCTACGGTCGAGGGCGTGCGGGCCCTCGCTTCCCTGGTCCGGGCGCTCGAACAGGGCGCGGCCGGTATCCTCGTTGCGCCAGGCGTCCATCGCCGAGGAGGCGGTGCGGTTGAGGTTCACCTTGTCCTCGACGCTCTCGACCCAGCCGCAAGGCACGCTGTGGTGCATCCCGCCGGCATTGGGATCGGACTTGGCCAGGATGATCCGGTCGCCGCGCACCTTGTCGACCTTGCCGACATGGGTTCCGTCGGAGCCGACCACCTCCATATGCTCGGTCACCTTGCCGAGCATCTGGCGCTGGGTCTGGCGCTTCTGGCGCCAGCCGCCGAACTCGGCCTCGAACTTCGACTGATGCTCGCGCCGATATTCGTCATAGTCGCGGTCGAGATCCTCGATCTGGCGCCGCCGCCATTCGGAATAATGCGGGTCGTGGATGTCGCCGCCGGGGCCGCCGCGGGTGATCTCGTCGCCGCCGCCATAGCCGGCGAACCTCTGGCCCATCGGACCCGACGTCCCGACCCGGCCCGGATCCTCGCGGTCGAAGCGCCGGCCCTGGTCGGAATAGCCGCCTCCGAAACCGGCGCCGCTGCCGGTGACCCGGTCGTTGCCGTAGCCTCCGCCGCCGCCGGACGACCCGCCCCAACGCTCGCCGCGCTCGCCGCCGACGGAGCTCGAGAACCAGCCTTCCCGCTCACCCTGGCGATCGCGATTCCAGCCTCCGGGCACGCCCGGGCGATCCCGGTTCCAGCTCTCGCCGGGCTGGTTGCCCCAGCCGCCGCCGTTCCAGCCCGGGCCTCCGGAGCGCGGGTCGTTGCTTCGGCCGCCGCTCATCCTCTGCTCCTGCTCCCAGCGACGCTCGTCCATCTCGCGGCGCCGCTGAGCTTCGTCGTCGCCGAACCACGAGCGGACCTCGTCGCCCGCCCGATCGAAGAAGCCGCGGTCGTCGTCGCCGCGTCCTTGTCCGCCGCGTCCCTCACCGCGCCAGTTGCCGCCGCGATTGCGGTCGTCGCGGTCGCGCCATCGATTGTCGTCGCGATCGTCGCTGCCGTAAGCCATGATACTCTCCTCGTGTTCGGGGCCGCGCAAACGGCGCGGGATGTCCGCGCGTCGCGCGATGCCATGGGAACGGGGCCTGACGGAGACTGTTCCATGTTAAGAGCCGACCCGTGGGCGGCCCCCGCCGAACGGAATCGCGGCATTGCGCAAGTCTTTGCGGGTCGCTATCTGGGCGCCTCCCAGCCCCGCGATCCACGGGGAAACCTGGCCGCCGAAAAGGCGCGGGGCTGTAGCTCAGATGGGAGAGCGCTGCAATCGCACTGCAGAGGTCAGGGGTTCGATTCCCCTCAGCTCCACCAGCCTTCGCCCTTCGGGCTTCGGCTGGCAAGCCAGCCGGAGGTCGGAGGCGAAGGCTGCCCGCCGCAGCTTCAGCGAAGGAGGGCTACGGGGTCTGAGGATCCGCTCCAACCTTCGGCGGCAGCGGAAAAAGCGTCGCGAAGCGGCGGGCGACATCTTCATCCCCTTCGACCTTCAGCATTCCTGCCTGCTCCAGCACTTCGATCCGCTGCCCTCCGTAAACGAAAGCTGCCAATCCCGTCGGCGTCCCGGCCAACACCACGTCCGCCCCGCCGGTCTCGCCCCTCGCGCTTTCGAACCGCCCCCCCTCCACCTCGGCGACGAAACTCTCCGCGCCGAGGCGGAAGCCGATTCGGGCGTGAAAGTCTCCGGCCCTCGACGCGTCGAACATGGTCCGGAAGGACAGCATGATCGAGGTCCCGCTGATCGGCAGCGTGGGATCGTGCGCCGGCGAGCGCGCGGCCCATCTGCCAAGCGACTGGACGATCGGCTCGGCCTCATAGCCCCAGGGGGTCAGCTCGTAGACCTGGGTCGAAGCCGGTGGCGGAAGGCGGCGGCGGACGAGGAGGCCGGACGCCTCCAGCCCCTCCAGCCGCTGGGTAAGGACGTTGGCGCTGATCCCCGGAAGGTCGCTGCGCAGGTCGCCGAAGCGCTTCGGGCCCAGCATCAGCTCGCGCATCACCAGCAGGGCCCAGCGCTCGCCGATCAGGTCGAGCGCATGGGCGGTGCCGCAGGCGTCGTCGTAACGCCGTTTGGCGGCGGCCTGTCCCGAGTTGGTTACTTTTTGTGACTTCATAGTTGCTTTTTATAACTCGGACGCGCATCAGCGTCAAACAGCGATTCGCTCAAGGAGAGAAAAGATGCCCCGGATGATCTTCGTGAACCTGCCCATCGCCGACCTCCACCGGTCCGTGGCCTTCTACAAGGCGATCGGCGCCGAGCAGAATCTGCAGTTCACCGACGAGACCGCCGCGATGATGGTCTTCTCCGACGCGATCCACGTGATGCTGCTCACCCACGAAAAATTCCGCCAGTTCACGACCAAGCGGATCGCGGACTCGCACGAGACGGTGCAGGTGCTGCTCGCTCTGTCCTGCGACGGCCGCGAAGGCGTCGACGACATCACCGAGAAGGCGATCGCCGCCGGCGGCCGCGAGACCCGCGAGAAGGAGGATCACGGCTGGATGTACGGGCGCGCCTTCGAGGACCCGGACGGCCACACCTGGGAGCCGATGTGGATGGACGTCGCGGCGGCGACCCAGGCGATGGCGCAGCCCGCCGACGCCTGAACCGTGGCCCGTCTGCGGCGGGCGGAATCGTCGCCGCGCTTAACTTGGATTATAGGGCCGCCGTCGAACGGTGCCCGCAGCAGGAGCACATCATGTCTGGCAGGCGCAATCCGCACGGAAGCTTCATCTGGTACGAGCTGCTGACCGGCGATGCCGATGCCGCCGCCGCTTTCTACGGCGAAGTGATCGGCTGGACCGCCGCGAGCTACGGCCAGCCCGGAGTCGACTACCGGATCTTCTCAGCGGACGGAGTGGGCGTGGCAGGGCACATGAAACTGCCGGACGGCGCCGAGCAATCCGGAATGCGGCCGGGCTGGCTCGGCTATATCGGGGTCGACGACGTCGACTCGGCGGTCGCCAACATCGAGGCTGCCGGCGGCAAGCTACACATGCCGGCGATGGACCTCGAGGGCGTCGGGCGGATGGCCCTGCTGGCCGATCCGCAGGGCGTGCCCTTCTACGTCATGCGCGGTGAGAGCGAGGAGGCGAGCACCTCCTTCGCGCCGATGAAGGCCGGCCACTGCAACTGGAACGAGCTTTCGACCCCCGACCAGGACGGCGCCCTCGCCTTCTACACCGGCCAGTTCGGCTGGGAGAAAGGCGACGTGATGCCGATGGGCGAGATGGGCGGCTATCAGTTCATCAATCATGACGGCGCGATGATCGGAGCCGTGATGACCGCCCCGCCCGGCCGCCCGGCCGGCTGGAACTTCGCCTTCGGGGTCCCCGACATCGACGAGGCCGCAGCGAAGATCACTCCCGGCGGCGGCACCGTGAACTACGGACCGGTCGAGGTCCCCGGGGGAGAATATGCGGTCATGGCGAACGATCCGGGAGGCGTACCCTTCATGATCGTCGGCCCCCGCATCCGAGCTTTCGAACGAGGAGAGAGAAAATGAGCAATTCCGCACTCGAACTGTCGATCACCCGCTTCATCGACGCGCCGCCGGAGACGGTCTACCGGGTCTATACCGACCGCACCGAGGACTGGTGGGCGCCCAAGCCTTGGAAGACCCGGATCGCCGCGATGGAGATGCGGCCCGGCGGGCGCTTCGATTTCGAGATGGAGGGGCCGGAGGGCGAGCGCCATCCCGGCGAGGGAGTCATCCTCGAGGCGGTGCCGGGCGAGCGCATCGTCGCCACCAACGCCTTCGCCGCCGGCTGGGAGCCGCGAACGACGATGGACAGCGACTGCGACTTCCCGAGCGTCACCATCGTCACCTTCGAGCCCGAAGGCTCCGGCACCCGCTACACCGCCAGGGTGCGGCACTGGACGGAGGCCGCCGTGAAGGCGCACGAGGCGATGGGCTTCGAGCAGGGCTGGTCGATGGTCGCGGCCCAGCTCGCCGAGCTGGCCGAAGCCGAGGCGCACGAGGCGGTCCCCGCCTGAGGCCATGGCCATGGACATCCGCTTCCCGGGCGAATCCGCCGACTACAGGTCCGCACGCGACCATCTGCTCCGGCAGGAGATCGATCTCCGCCGGGCGATGGAAGTGGTCGCCGAGGCGCGGCGGGCTCTTCCCCGGGGAGGAGCGGTTCCGCAGGACTATGTCTTCGCGGGAAGGAGAGCCGACGAAAGCGTCGGCGACGTCCGGCTGTCGGATTTGTTCGGACCGCGGGGGGACTCGCTGGCGATCTACAGCTTCATGTTCCCCCGCTATCCGACAGATGACCGGCCGGGCCCGAGCCACGGCTCGACGGCCCTCCTGCCGCTGGAGGAGGGCCCCTGCCCTTCCTGCACCGCCTTGCTCGACCAGCTGGACGGCGCGGTTCCGCATCTCGAGCAACGGATGAGCTTCGCAGTCGTCGCGAAGGCGCCGCTGCAGCGGCTGATGACCTTCGCGGAAGAACGGGGCTGGCGTCACCTGCGCCTCCTCTCCTCCGCCGGCAACAGCTACAACCGGGATTATCTCGGCGAGAATGAGGAGGGACGGCAGCAGCCGATGCTGAACGTCTTCCGCCGCAACGGACCGGTCATCCGCCATTTCTGGGGCTCGGAGATGCTCTACGCCCCCACCGAGCCCGGCCAGGACCCCCGCCACGTCGGCACCATCGAGCCGCTGTGGAACATGTTCGACCTCACCCCCCAAGGCCGCGGCAGGGGCTGGGACGAGCAGCTCGACTATGACTGCTGCGCTCATCGGGCGACGGCAACCCGACAAACGATCGAAGAAAGAGGAGAGACGTCATGACCTATGTCGAAGGCTTCATTCTCGCCGTGCCGGCCGAGAGAAGGGACGAATATCGCCGCCACGCCGCGGGCGCGGTGCCGCTGTTCGAGGAGTTCGGAGCGACCCGGCTGGTCGAAGCCTGGGAGGACGACGTCGCCGACGGCAAGGTCACCGACTTCCGCCGCGCCGTCCAGGCCAAGGAGGGCGAGAAGGTGGTCTTCTCCTGGTTCGAATATCCGGACAAGGCGGCTCGCGACGCCGCCAGCGCGAAGATGATGAGCGATCCGCGCCTGGAGGAGATGGGCGCCAGCATGCCGTTCGACGGCAAGCGCATGATCTACGCCGGCTTCGCGCCGTTCGTCGACGAGGGCTCGGGGGCCGGCGGCTATGTCGACGGCTTCATCCTGCCGGTGCCCGAGCGCAATCGCGACGCCTATCGCGAGATGGCGCAGAAGGCGTGGGCCGACTTCAAGGAGCATGGAGCGCTCCGGCTGGTCGAGGCGTGGGGCGACGACGTTCCCGAAGGCAAGGTGACGGATTATCGCCGCTCGGTGAAGCAGGAGGAGGGCGAGCAGATCGTCTATTCCTGGATCGAATGGCCCGACAAGGCGACCCGGGGCGCCGCCTGGGAGAAAATCATGGCGGACGAGAAAAACAAGCCCGACCACGACAATATGCCGTTCGACGGCCAGCGCATGTTCTGGGGCGGGTTCGAGGTGATCGTCGATTCGAAAGCCGGGGTCGGCATGGAGGCCGCCGAGCGCGAGATCGCCTGACTCAACCCCCTGCTGCTTCCCGGCGGAGGCCGGGACCCGGTCCCGGCCTTGTCCGGGGAGCAGTGGACCGCAACCAGGAGCATCCCATGTCCGACAAGATCACACCAGTATTATGGTTCGACGGCAACGGCGAGGAAGCGGCGAACTTCTACGTCTCGCTCCTGCCCGACAGCCGCATCGACCGGGTCACCCGTTCGCCCGCCGATTATCCCAGCGGCAAGGAAGGCGACGTGATCACCGTCGACTTCACTTTGGCCGGCCGGCAATATCAGGCGCTCAACGGCGGCCCGCAATTCCCATTCACCGAGGCCGTCTCGTTCATGATCCACTGCAAGGACCAGGCGGAGGTCGACCGTTTGTGGGAAGCGCTCACCGCCGACGGCGGCGAGCCGGTCCAGTGCGGCTGGCTCAAGGATCGCTTCGGCCTGCGCTGGCAGATCTGCCCGGAGGAGATGCTGACCATGCTCGCCTCCGACGATCGGGCGGCCGCCCGCCGCGCGTTCGAGGCGATGATGGGGATGGTGAAGCTCGATCTGCCCGAGCTCAAAAGGGCGTTCGAAGGGCGCTGACCTCCTCCCCATCGTCAGATGAGGAGGCCGCCGGATCGGCCCAGGGAGTGAAGCCGGAGGTGACGGGCTCCGTTCTTCGGCTCAGGAGAATGAATCGCCGAGGTCGGTCTGCATGCTGTCGCCTTCTTCTTCGGCGGAGCCCGCGGCGAGCTTGCGAACGCTCGGCGCGGCCCAGTCGGAACGCCGGGGCGACGGGTGCTTCGCTCGCGGCGAGGTTTTG
>DASVVM010000042.1:0-28547 GCA_036386555.1 Allosphingosinicella sp. | reverse complement strand
GACCTCCCCTCCCTGGAAGGGAGGGGCCGGGGGTGGGTAGGCGAGCGTAGCGAGACTTTTTCGCGGACTCGGAGTTTCCGGCCGCCTTCGGCGGACCCACCCCCGACCCCTCCCTTTCAGGGAGGGGAGGCATGTGAATTCAACGTTTTCGCTGGATACGATTGCACCCGCTCAGCGATTTGCTAAAGTCCCGCTCCGTGGACCTGCCCATCTTCGCCCCTCCGCTCCTCGCCTTGCTGCTCGGCTACACGCTGGGCTCCATCCCGTTCGGGATCCTTCTCACCCGGCTGACCGGCGCCGGGGATTTGAGGAAGATCGGCTCGGGCAATATCGGCGCCACCAACGTGCTGAGGACGGGCCGGAAGGGCCTCGCGGCCGCCACCCTCCTGCTCGACGGGGCCAAGGGCACCGCCGCCCTGCTGCTTTCCGAAGCGCTGTTCCCGGGGACCGTCCAGCTCGCCGCGATCGGCGCGCTGCTCGGCCATCTCTGGCCGGTCTGGCTTCGCTTCGCCGGAGGGAAGGGGGTCGCGACCTATTTCGGGATCGTGCTCGGCTTCGCGCTCGCCGACGGGCTCGCCGGCTGGGTTCCGGCCGCTTATGCGGGCAGCTGGATCGGGACCCTGGCGCTGACCCGCTATTCCTCGCTCGGCGGGCTCGTCGCGGCCTTCGCCACCCCGTTCGCCGCGGCCCTGGCCGGGCGGTTCGACCTCGCCTTGCTCTTCCTCGGTTTCACCCTGCTGGTCTTCTGGAAGCATCGCGAGAACATCGTTCGCCTGGCGGCCGGGACCGAGTCGCGGGTCGGCGGTGCCTGAGGCCTCCAACGACCAGATCGCCCGGCTGAGGCTGATCCGGTCGGAGAATATCGGTCCGATCACTTATTTCCAGCTGCTCGCCCGCTTCGGCTCGGCCGCCGCGGCGCTTGATGCGATCCCCGACCTCGCCGCCCGCGGCGGCGGCCGGTCGCCGAGGCTCGCCTCGCGTTCGGCGATCGAGCGCGAGATGGAGCAGGTGGAGCGGCTCGGCGCCCGCTACCTCTTCCTCGGCCAGGGTCTCTATCCGCCCCTGCTGGCCGAGCTTGAAACGGCGCCGCCGGCCTTGATCGTCAAGGGCCACCCGGTCCTTCTCGACAAGCCGACGGTGGCGATGGTGGGCGCGCGCAACGCCTCAGCGGCCGCCTGCCGATTCGCGCGCGCTCTGGCGCAGGCGCTGGGGGAGGCGGGGACGATCGTTGTCTCCGGCCTCGCCCGGGGAATCGATTCGGCGGCCCATGACGGGTCGCTGGACACCGGCACGATCGCGGTCGTCGCCGGCGGAGTCGACATCTTCTACCCGCCGGAGAACGAGGCGCGCCAGCGGGCGATCGCCGAGCGCGGGCTGGTCGTCTCGGAGCAGCCTCCGGGGGTCGAGCCGCGTTCCCGCCATTTCCCCTCGCGCAACCGGATCATCGCCGGGCTTGCCTACGGCACGGTGGTTGTGGAGGCCGCCCCGCGTTCCGGTTCGCTGATCACCGCGCGCTGCGCCGCCGAATGCGGCCGCGAGGTCATGGCCGTGCCCGGCTCGCCGCTCGATCCGCGCGCCCAGGGCTGCAACCAGCTGATCCGGGAAGGCGCGACGCTGGTCCAGTCCGCCGACGACGTGCTTGAGGCGGTGAGCCCCGCGCGGCTCCGGCCGTTCCGCCAACCGGAGCGGGATTATGGAAGAGCGGAGGTGACTGTGGAAGCCGACGACACGGCCCGGGAGACCGTCATCCGGATGCTCAACGGCACTCCGGTCCCGGTCAACGAGCTCATCCGCCAGTCGGAGCTGCCGCCCGCCATTGTCCAGACGGTGCTGCTCGAGCTGGAGCTGGCAGGCAGGCTGGAGCGGCATGCCGGGGGCCGGGTGAGCATGATGTGAAGCTCCAAATTCCTCCCCGAGCTCGCTCGGGGAGGGGGACCGCGGCGCGAAGCGTCGTGGTGGAGGGGAAATTCGGACTCAGCATTGCCCCTCCACCAGGCTGCGCCTGGTCCCCCGAGCAAGCTCCGGGAGCAACAAGTCTCAACTCCCGTCAGCTTCCGTTCAGGTGCGCCTGCCGATTTATGAGACGTTGTAACATTCGCACAAGGGGAGAATGTCATGCGTCACGCCGCCCGGTTCGGGATCGTCAGCCTCAGCGCCCTCAGCCTCGGCCTCGCCGCCTTCGTCCCGGCGGACTTCGCTCCGGGCGCGTCCGCCCACTCCCCCGAGCCTCTCTGCCGCCGGGCAGCCGCACTGCCGGCGCTTCCCCCCGAGCCGAAGATTCCTCATCCGCAGCAGCAGCGCTACGGCTTTGGCGGCAGTGGAGTCGCGTCCCCGGTCATTGCGCCGGCCCCGATGGCGCCGCCGCCACCGTCGCCCCCGCCCCCACCGCCGATGGAGCCGATGAGCGAAGCCGGTTCGATCTCGGTCACCGGAAGCCGGTCGGCAGCGCCCGCCGCGGAAAAGTCGACCCCGCTCTCGACCGCCGACGACTATGTCGACGAGGCGAGGCCCGCACCCGGCTACCACCGCCCGCCGCGCCCGCGGCCGCAGCCGCAGTCGGGCCTTCTCACCGCCGGCGACCATGACGATCTGCTCAACCCCGAGCTCTACGCCAGCTATGCCGGCAATTACCTCCAGCGCAGCAACCTTGCCGGCCTGCCGAGGCTGGACACGAGGCGGGTCCTCACCGTGGCGGTTCAGGACCAGTCGGGGCGGCCGGTGCCGTTCGCCCGGGTCACCCTGACCTGCGCCGACGGCAACACGCTCTCGCTCGCCACGCTCGCCGACGGAACCGTGGTCTTCCATCCCGGCCTCGACCGGCTCGGAAGCAGCGTCCGGCTCAGCGTGCCGGGAGCGCCGGTGCGCCGGATCGAGATCGCCGACTCGGCCGGCTCGCAGCGCCAGAGCGTCACCGTGCGGTCCGGAGCGGTCCCGGTCCGCAAGTTCGACCTTCTGCTGGCGATCGACACGACCGGAAGCATGGGCGACGAGATCAACTATCTGAAGTCCGAGCTTCGAACCATCCTGGCCGACCTCAGGCGCACCCATCCGGGGCTCGACATCCGCCTTGGCCTCGTCGCCTACAAGGACGAGGGCGACGTCTACGTCACCCGCACCTTTCCGTTCGTCTCGAGCCTCGATGCCATGCAGTCGAACCTGCAGGCCCAATATGCCGAAGGCGGCGGCGATTATCCCGAGGCGATGGACCTCGCCCTCGCCCGGGCCGTCTCCCAGGACTGGCGGCCCGACGCGGTCAAGTCGCTCCTCCTGGTCGCCGATGCGCCGCCGCACGACGAGAATATCGGCAAGGCCTGGCGCGCCGCCGAGGCCGCCCGCGCCAAGCGGATCCAGATTGTCCCCGTGGCGGCGTCAGGGGTGGGCGACGTCGCCGAATATGTGATGCGGGCGATGGCCGCGGCGACCCAGTCGCGCTACATCTTCCTCACCGACGACAGCGGCATCGGCAACCCCCACGCCACCCCCGCCGTCGACTGCTTCCTCGTGACCCGCCTCGACCGGCTCGTCCGCCGGGTCCTCGACAGCCAGATCTCCGGCCGCCGGGTGGAGCCCAGGGAAGGCGAGGTGATCCGCTCGGTCGGCCGCTACGAAGGCGGCAAGTGCGTGCTTCCGCCCGATTACCAGCGCTGGCAGCAATATTAGAATAGCCGAGATTGGCAGCTTATCCTCGACCTCCCTGCGCGCGAAGCGCGGGAGGGGGACCACCCGAAGGGTGGTGGAGGGGCTCTCCGGCTCCGGACGCCCCTCCACCGTGCTTCGCACGGTCCCCCTCCCCATCGCCTGCGGCGACGGGGAGGATTAGAGACGCTTGACGAGCCTCCCGGCCGGTCCCCACCCTATACGCGTACGCGTGAAGGACCCCCATGAAGCTTGTCGTCGTCGAATCGCCCGCCAAGGCGAAAACCATCGAGAAATATCTGGGCACCGGCTACCGGGTGCTCGCCTCCTACGGCCACGTCCGCGATCTTCCGCCCAAGGACGGGTCGGTCGATCCCGACGCCGGCTTCGCGATGGAATGGGAGACCTATGCCGACAAGGCCCGGCAGCTCAAGGCGATCACCGACGAGGCGAAGAAGGCCGATTCGCTGATCCTCGCCACCGACCCTGACCGGGAAGGTGAGGCGATCAGCTGGCACGTCCAGGAGGTGCTGAGGAAGCGCAAGGCGCTCCCCGCCGACGTTGCGCGGGTGACGTTCAACGCCATCACCAAGGCGACGGTGACGGAGGCGATGAAGCACCCCCGGGCGCTCGACGAGGATCTGATCGACGCCTATCGCGCGCGCCGGGCGCTCGACTATCTGGTCGGCTTTACCCTCTCGCCGGTGCTTTGGCGCAAGCTGCCGGGCGCCAAGTCGGCCGGGCGGGTGCAGTCGGTGGCGCTTCGCCTCGTCGTCGACCGGGAGCGCGAGATCGAGCTGTTCCGGGCCCAGGAATATTGGAGCGTCACGGCGCTCATGGAGTCGGACGGCCAGGAGTTCCTGGCCCGGCTGGTTCGCTTCAAGGGCGAGAAAATCGACCGGCTATCGATCGGCGACTCGGGAACGGCCGAAGCCGCGAAGGCGGCGGTCGAGGCGGGGCGGTTCGCGGTCGCCTCGGTCGAGACCAAGCCGCTTACCCGCAACCCGCCGCCGCCGTTCACGACTTCGACCCTCCAGCAGGAGGCCGCGCGCAAATTGGGCTTCTCGGCCAGCCACACGATGCGCATAGCCCAGGCGCTCTACGAGGACGGCTCGATCACCTACATGCGCACCGACGGAGTCCAGATGGCGCCGGAGGCGGTCTCGGCCGCCCGCCGCGCCGTCGCCGCGCGCTTCGACGCCGGCTACGTGCCGGACAAGCCGCGCCACTACGAGACCAAGGCCAAGAACGCTCAGGAAGCGCACGAGGCGATCCGTCCGACCGATTTCGGCCGCGACCGCGCCGGCTCGGGCGATCATGGCCGCCTCTACGAGCTGGTCTTCAAGCGGGCTCTGGCAAGCCAGATGGCCTCGGCGCGGCTCGAGCGGACCACCGCCGAGTTGGTCGACGGCAGCGGCCAGACCGGGCTTCGAGCGACCGGCCAGGTCGTCCTCTTTCCCGGCTTCCTGGCCCTCTACGAGGAAGGGCGCGACGATGCCGAGGACGACGAATCCCGCCGGCTTCCGCGCCTCCGCGAGGGCGACGCGCCGGCCAAGAAAAAGGTGACGGCGGAGCAGCATTTCACCCAGCCGCCGCCGCGCTACTCCGAGGCGAGCCTGGTGAAGAAGATGGAGGAGCTCGGGATCGGGCGTCCGTCGACCTATGCTGCGACCCTCCAGACCCTGAAGGACCGCGGCTATGTCGAGCTGGAGAAGAACCGGTTCATCCCGCAGGAAAGCGGCCGCCTGCTGACCGCGTTCCTCGAGCGCTTCTTCGAGCGCTACGTCTCGTTCGACTTCACGGCCCATCTCGAGGACGAGCTCGACGACATCAGCGGCGGCCGCGCCCAGTGGCAGGCCGTGCTCGAAGCCTTCTGGAAGGACTTCAAGCCGAAGACCGCCGAGATCATGGAGCAGCAGCCCTCGGCGATCACCGCCGCGCTTGACGATTTCCTCTCGCCATGGCTGTTCCCGGACAAGGAGGACGGAAGCGACGCCCGCCTCTGCCCGGCCTGCGGCGAAGGCCGCCTCGCGCTTCGCGGCGGCCGCTTCGGCGCCTTCGTCGCCTGCTCCAACTATCCCGAGTGCAAGTTCACCCGACGCTTCGGCCAGGGCGGCGATGACGGCGCCGCCGACGAAGGGCCGGAGATCCTCGGCAAGCATCCCGACACCGGCGAGGACATCGTCCGCAAGACGGGGCGCTTCGGGCCCTATATCGAGATGGGCCAGGGCAAGGAGGCGAAGCGGGCCTCCATCCCCAAGGATTCCGGCGAGCTCGACCTCGACCTCGCGATACGCCTCCTGTCGCTGCCCCGCACCGTCGGTCCACATCCGGAAAGCGGCAAGCCGATCACCGCCTCTATCGGCCGCTACGGCCCCTATCTCGCCCATGACGGCAAATATGCGAAGCTCGGCTCGACCGCCGAGGTCTTCGAGACCGGGATGAACGCGGCCGTCGTCAAGCTCGCCGAGGCCGCCGCCGGCGGCGGCCGGGCGAGGGGCTCGCGGGAGCCGCTCAAGATACTGGGGGCGCATCCGCGCACCGAGCTCGAGATCAAGCTGATGGAAGGCCGTTTCGGCCCCTACGTCACCGACGGCGCCACCAACGCCACCTTGCCCAAGTCGCTCGCGCCGGACCAGCTGACGCTCGAGGAAGCCGCCCAGCTGATCGACGAGCGCGCGGCCAAGGGCCCGCCGGCCAAGAAGGGAAGGGGCCGCAAGCCGGCCGCGAAGAAAGCGCCTGCGAAGAAGGCGCCGGCGAAGAAGAAGGGCTGATGCGCCGAGCCTGGGGATTGGTCGGCCTCGCGGTCACGGCGGAGCTTCTGGCCTTGGCGTTGTGGGCGCTCCTCGGCTGGTACGAAATGCTGTTCTGGCCGCTGGTGCTGCTCTCGGTCCTCGCCGGCCTGGCCGGCGCCTGGATCGTTCTGGCGACGATGTTCGACCTCACCTTCCACCCCCCTCGCGGAAACCGGCTCCGGCCGCTGCGAGGCTTCGACCTGGTGCTGGGCAGCGGTCTGTTCCTCCTCGCCTTCCTGCAATTGCGCGACGCCCTCGGTCAGCTCCCGGCCTGAGCGCCAGCCGTCGTCCCGGACTCGATCCTGGATCCACGAACACCGTGGTCCGAAGCTGGCCGATTTCCGTGTTCATGGATTCCGACCTTCGCCGGAATGACGGGGGACGGCGGGGCGCCCGCAGGTCCGGCAGCCGGGGTCCTTGGCGATCCTCAGCGTCCGCATCGACGGCGCCAGCCCGTCGAAGACATGGACCTTGCCCGCGGCTTCGCTGCCGAAGCCGACGATCTGCCTTATCGCCTCCATCGCCGCCCAGCTTCCGGCGAGCCCCGCCATCGCTCCGAGCACGCCCAGCTCGGCGCAATTGTCGCAATCGTCCGAGTCGAACGCGTCGCCGACGAAGCAGCGGTAGCAGGGCCGCTCCGGCTCCCACCCGCGCCAGGTGCCGACCTGGACCTGGAACATGCCGATCGCGGCGGAGACGAGCGGGATTCGACCGGCGGTACAGGTATCGGAGACCAGCAGCCGGGTGGCGAAATTGTCGCTTCCGTCGATCACTACGTCTGCGCCGGTCAGCAGCGCTGCGGCATTGGCCGGCGTCAGGCGCTCCCCGGCCGCCGTGAAGCTTACATCCGGGTTCAGCCGCCGCGCCGCTTCTCCGGCCACCTCGACCTTGGGCCGGCCGACATCCGCGGTTCCGAACAGGATCTGGCGCTGGAGGTTGTCGACCGAGACCCGGTCGTCATCGACCAGTTTCAGCCGGCCGGTCCCCGCGGCGGCGAGATACTGGAGCGCCGGAGACCCGATCCCTCCGGCGCCGACCAGGGTCACCGCCGAGTCGAGCAGCTTGGCCTGGCCCTCGCCGCCAATCTCCTTGAGGACGATGTGGCGGGCGTAGCGGTCGAGCTGGTCGTCGTTCAGCGCCATGGCGGGAATCCGGGCTCGTCGCGCCCGAGCCGGCGCTGCAGCTCGACATGGTGCCGGGCCGCCGCTTCGAAAATAGGGATACCGTGCCGGTGCCGGCGCATCCTCAAACTGCCGTCGGCGACGCAATACAACAGGCTCTGGGCGAGCAATTCGCCGGGCCTGGCATCGAAGACCTGAAGCGCGCGCTCCTCAGTGACCCACAAATAGGCTTCCTCGGAGTAGAAGTTGAGGTAGACCAACTCATCCTCCGGATCGGCCAGGCAGGCGACGGCGCTTTCCACCTCCACGAAGAAATCCTCGTCATCGGGGGAGGGCAGGGGCCCGGCCTCGCAATCGTCTCCATAGAAGCTGGCCGGTACGCGGCTTTCCAGCACGCTCGCGTAAACGGACTTGGAATCCATTTCATAGGCGGGGATCAGGTGGAGGCCCCTCGCCCCCATTCCAGCCCAGTCGAATCGGATGCCGTCGCCGTCGCACGTCCCCATCCGATGCCGGCGCAAATGCAGATCCAGCATTTCGAGGGGCTCCATCACCGCCCCGTCGAGCCGAACCCGCCCGCGCCGCGCCCGGTCGAGTCCAGAGCGTCCACCTCCCGGAAAGCCGCTCGGAGCACCGGCGCCGGGACCAGCTGGGCGATGCGCTCGCCGCGCCGGACCTCGAACGGCTCGGAGCCGAGATTGGCGAGGATCACCTTCACCTCGCCGCGATAGTCGCTGTCGATCGTCCCCGGCGTGTTGAGGCAGGTGATTCCGTGCTTGAGGGCGAGTCCCGAGCGGGGCCTTACCTGCACCTCGTAGCCGTCCGGAACGGCGATCGCGAAACCGGTGGCGACCGCTCGGCGGGCGCCCGGTGCGAGCGTCAGGTCTTCGGCGGAGACGACGTCGAGGCCGGCTGCGCCTTCGCTTGCATAAGCGGGGAGGGGGAGGCCCTCACCGTTGGAAAGCCGTTTTACCTCTATGTCGATCATCGCGCCTCTCGATCAGCCGATCGAGCGAGTAGCGCCCGGCTCCCTGCGTTGCAAACAGCAGGCCGAGGAAGACCAGGATCAGGGCCGGCCACCAGCCGACGAAATCCTGCGGCCAGTGCACCATCCACACCGCGACGGCCATGACGAAGGCGGCGACCAGCCCGGCCCAGCGGGTGAGCAAACCGAGGACGAACGCGATTCCGCACAGGAACTGAGCGTAGACGCAGAGAGGAGCCATCAGCTCGGGGAGCGGGAAATCGAATTGGACCAGGAATTTCTCGAACTCCTCCATCCGCTCGGCGCTGAAGATATTGTCGTGGCTCTGGTAGATGAGGAAGGCGCCGGTCACCCAGCGCAGCAGCAGCAGCCCGAGGTCAGCCAGCCTCGCCAGCGGAGTCAGAAGCAGCAGGTCCGTTCGCATCTCTTACCCCCAGTGCGGCGGCGATCCTTTCGGCGAGGCGCCGTGCAACCTCGCTCTTCTCGCCTTCCGCCCAGCTTTCGACGCCGGCCTCGGTGATCAGGTGGACCCGGTTGCGGTCGCCGCCCATCACGTCTCCCGATACATCATTGGCGACGATCCAGTCGCACCCCTTGCTTGCTCGTTTCGCCCTCGCAACGTTCACCACGTCATCCGTCTCCGCGGCGAAGCCGACCAGCAGTTGCGGCCGGCTCGGGCTTCTCGCCAGGCCGGCGAGGATGTCCGGGTTCGGGAGCCAGTCGAGGCCGGGCGGGCCGGCCGCCTTCTTGAGTTTCGAAGGCGAAGGCTCGACCCGCCAATCGGCCACGGCCGCGACCAGGATTGCGGCGTCGGCCGGGAGCGCCGCCTCGACCGCGGCCTCCATTTCGCGGGCGGTCTCGACGTCGACCCGATCGACCCGCGCGGGGCTCGCGAGAGCTACCGGTCCGGCCACCAAAGTCACCTTCGCACCCAGCCCGGCCAGGGCTTCCGCGATGGCGAAGCCCTGCTTGCCCGAGGAGCGGTTGGCGATGACCCGCACCGGATCGATCGGCTCGTGGGTCGGTCCGGCGGTGACGATGACATGCCGGCCGGCCAGCGGCCCGCCCGAAGCGAGCTGCGACCTTATCGCCGCGAGGATCCTGTCCGGTTCGGGCAGCCGTCCCGGGCCATATTCCCCGCAGGCCATCTCGCCCTCGTCCGGCTCGAGGATCGTCACGCCGTCGCTTCGCAGCCGGGCGACGTTGCGCCGCGTCGCCTCATGCTGCCACATGCGTACGTTCATCGCCGGCGCCGCGAGCACCGGCTTGTCCGTTGCCAGGAGCAGGGTGGTGGCGAGATCGTCGGCGATCCCCGCCGCCATCTTCGCCATCAAATCGGCCGTGGCCGGACAGACCACGACCAGGTCCGCCTCGCGGCTGAGCTGGATATGCCCCATCTCGGCCTCGTCCTTGAGGTCCCACAGGCTGGTATGGACCGGCTGCTCGGACAAGGCCGCCAAGGTCATCGGAGTGACGAACTGAGCCCCGCCCGCGGTCAGCACGCATCGCACGCTCCCGCCCGACTTTCGGATCAGCCGGATCAGCTCGCACGCCTTGTAGGCGGCGATCCCGCCGCCGACGATGAGGAGGACGCGCTTGCCGCTCAAAGTCAGTAGCCGGTCAGCAGCATGTCGAAGGCGTTCATGACGGTAATATAGTCGCTCGCCACCGAGCCGACTACCTCACCGAGCGAGCGCTCCTGAACGGCGGCGGCGAAGTGCGTCATCATTACGAAATCGCTGCCCGCAATTCGAAGCCTCGGGTTCAGCCGGCGACTGGCAAGAGGGGCATAATCGGGGGGCAGCAGGGGCACAACGAGCCTGGTCGACAGCCCGGATAGCATGTCGGCCTGACAATCCAGTAGATATCCCGGCTCGAAGCGATTTCGATAGATATCGAATTGCGCCATCAAAACTGGCGATATTTTTCCAACGGCAGCCCGTGCTTTTCTACCCAGGCATTGGAAGCCTCTATCGCGGCCCGATTCTCCTCGATCCAAGCTTCGCGCACCGCGTGCCGGATCTCATCCTCTGAGCGCCCCGCGACCGCGACACCGAGCCTTTTAGCCTCATCGAGAAGCTTGGTTGGGATCAAGCAATCCTTCGGTTTTCGGGCAGTCGTGGCCATATTCCTTATGGTAAGCGTATAGTGGACCAAGTCAACCAAACCAGAACATTGCGGCCGCGCCTACCGCCGCCGACGCCATGGCCGTCACTGCATAGCGCCAATAGCGCCGCGGTTTCACCACGACGACCTCCGCCAGCGGCGGATCCGGCGGCGCGGCTCCCGGCGGCGGGTAATAATGGTCGATGCGGCGGATCAGCTCGGGAATCTTCGCGAAGGTCCTGAAGTCCCTGACGATCCGGTCCGCCAGCGCCGCCTCCGGGCCGAGCTCGCCGCGCACCCATTCCCTCAGGAACGGCTCGGCCGTCTCCCACATGTTGATGTCGGGATCGAGCGCGTGGGCGACTCCTTCCTCCATCACCATCGTCTTCTGGAGGAGGAGGAGATGCGGCTGGGTCGGCATCTCGAAGTCGCGGGTGATGGTGAACAGCCCGTCGAGCATCTGGCCGACCGAGATGTCCTTGACCGGAAGGCCGCGGATCGGCTCGCCCACCGCCCTCAGCGCCGTCGCGAACTCGTCGACGTCGTGGTGGCTGGGGACATATTGCGCTTCGAAATGGATTTCGGCGACCCGCCGGTAGTTGCCGGTGAGCAGGCCGTAGAGGATCTCGGCCAGCCAGACGCGCGACTGCCGGTCGATCCGGCCCATGATCCCGAAGTCGATCGCCGCGAGGCGGCCGTCGGGCAGGGCGAAGAGATTGCCCTGGTGAAGGTCGGCGTGGAAGAAGCCGTCGATCACCGACTGGCGGAGGAAGGCGCGAACCAGGGTCGCGGCGAGCGCTTTCAGATCGTGTCCGGCCTCCACCAGGGCGTCGCGGTCCGTCAGCTTGATCCCGTCGATCCATTCGAGGGTCAGCACCCGCCGCGAGGTCCTGGTCCAGTCGATCGCCGGGACGTAGAAGCCGCTCTCCGCGACCAGGTTCTCGCGAAGCTCCGAAGCGGAGGCCGCCTCGCGGCGAAGGTCGAGCTCGCGTGCCGTCCACTGCTTGAAATAGGCGATGACCGCCCTCGGCCTGAGGCGCGCCGCCTCGCCTCCCATATTCTCGACCTGGGCCGCCGCCCAGGCATAGGTGTCGAGGGCGCGGGCGAAATCCTCCTCGATATTGGGGCGAAGCACCTTGACCGCGACCAGCTTGCCGTCGGTCGTATGGGCGCGGTGGACCTGGGCGATCGATGCGGCTCCGACCGGCTCCGGGTCGATGTCGGAGAAGACTTCTTCCAGCGGCTTCTCGAGCCCCAGCTCGATCGCCCGCCGCACTTCCTCGAAAGGCGCCGGCGGAAGGCTGTCCTGGAGGAGCTGGAGGTCGCGCGCCGCCTCGACCCCGACGAGGTCGGGGCGGGTTGCAAGGGCCTGGCCGAACTTGATCGCCGCCGGCCCGAGCTCGACGAAGGCCTCGCCATAGGTCGGGACCCGGGGGATCCGCGCTCCGAAGCGCGCGATCCGGGCGAGCCGCCGGACGGGTTGGGGAGTATTGGGATCGCGCTCGATGCCGCGCAGGGCCCCGTGGCGGGCAAGCACCCGGCCCCATTTCAGGAGTCGCCAGATATGGACGACGGGACGGGTCATGCGTCATCCCGGCGAAAGCCGGGACCTCGGGGAGACCCGCCGAGACTTCTCGTCCTGAGGTCCCGGCTTCCGCCGGGATGACGGCAAGCCATCAGATCTTCCACCCGCTGTGGATGGCGACGAGGCCGCCCAATATCGGCTCCGCCTTCACCTGCGCGAAGCCGGCCCTGGAGATCATCTCCGCGAATCTCTCCATCGGCGGGAACCGCCGGATCGACTCGACCAGATAGCGGTAGCTCTCCTCGTCGCGAGCGACGACTTTCCCGATCCTCGGCACCGCGTGCATCGAATAGGCGTCGTACAGCGAGGCGAAGCCCGGCCAGCGGGTCGTCGAGAACTCCAGGCAGTAGAAGCGCCCACCGGTCTTCAGCACCCGGTGCGCTTCGCGAAGCGCGGCCTCGATATCGGTGACGTTCCGGATTCCGAAAGCGATCGTATAGGCGTCGAACGCCGAGTCGCCGAAGCTCAGTGCCTCCGCATTCTCGACAGCCCAGGCGAGCCCTTCAACCCGCCGCCTGGCCGCCCGCTGCCGGCCGACTTCGAGCATGTCGGGATTGATGTCGGCCACCAGGACCCTCGCGCCGTCGCGGGCGAGGCGGAAGGCTACGTCGCCGGTGCCGCCGGCCATGTCGAGGATCATTTCGCCCTTGCGCGGCCTCACCCGGCGCACGAACAGATCCTTCCACTGCCGGTGCAGGCCGCCCGACATCAGGTCGTTCATCAGGTCGTAACGGCGGGCGACGCTGGAGAAGACGGCGCCGACCCGCCGAGTCTTCTCCTCCGGCGGCACGTCTTCGAAACCGAAAGAAACCTTGTCCATCGCGCCCGCCTCTAGCAGGGCTTTCGGCGCATGTGCACTTGCCATCTTCCCCTTCCCGCCGGGATGACCAGGCATGCCTGAGCTGCCGGAGGTCGAAACCACGGTCCGCGGCCTTGCTCCTGTGCTTGCGGGCCGCCGGCTCGTCTCCGTCGAGGCGCGTCGGGCCGACCTGCGCCGCGCCTTTCCGCCCGATCTTCGCCAGCGCCTGACCGGCGCGACGGTCATCGGCCTGTCGCGCCGGGCCAAATACGGCCTCATCGCCACCGACCGCGGCGACTCGCTCGTCTTCCATCTCGGAATGTCGGGCCGCTGGCGGATCGACCCGGCGGAGCTCGGAGCGCACGACCACTTCCTCCTGGAGACGGACGAAGGAAGGCGGGCGGTCCTCAACGACCCGCGCCGCTTCGGTTCGCTCGACCTGGTTCCGACCTCCGAGCTGGAGCTTCTTCCCGCCTTCGCAGCGATGGGCCCTGAGCCGCTCGGGGACCAGTTCGACGCCGCCTACCTGCTCGAGGCGCTGGCTGGCCGCTCCGCCCCCATCAAGGCCATGCTGCTCGACCAGCGGATCGTCGCGGGGCTCGGCAACATCTACGTCTGCGAAGCGCTGCACATGGCCGGAATAGCCCCGTCGCGGGCCGGGGGCCGGATTTCGAAACCCCGTCTGGAGCGGCTGGTAGAGGCGATTCGGGTCGTGCTTCTCGCGGCCATCGAGGCGGGCGGCTCGTCGCTTCGCGATTATGCCCGGCCGTCCGGCGAGCTCGGCTATTTCTCGAAGCAATGGCGGGTCTACGGCCGGGAGGCGGAGGCCTGCCGTTGCGGAAGCCCGATTCGCCGGCGCTCCGACTCGGGCCGCTCGACCTTCTACTGCCCTCGCTGCCAGCGCTCTTGAGGTTGACCTTTCCGCCCTCCCTGGCGTAGAGGCGCAGCCGAGCGGGTGCGGTGCTTTGGCCGCGCCCTTTTCATTTTAGACAAGAGGCATTCAGACGATGGCGAACACGCCGCAGGCAAAGAAGCGAATCCGCCGCAACCAGCGCCGGACCGAAGTCAACCGGACCCGCGTCAGCCGAATCCGCACCTTCGTCAAGCAGGTCGAGGCCGCGATCGAAGCGGGCGACAAGGCGACGGCGCTGGCCGCCATCACGAAGGTCCAGCCGGAGCTGGCCCGCGGGGTCGCCAAGGGCGTCTTTCACAAGAACACGGCGGCCCGTAAATTCTCACGCTTGACGCGCCGCATTGCCGCCCTCGCCTAAGCCCTTCTAAAGCTTCGAACCGAGCCCGCAGGACCCGATTTCCGGCGGGCTTTTTCGTGTCATTTTCCTGTCATTGGAACGTAACACGAAACCCTAGGATTTCCCGCGATTCGCGCCGCCCCAAATTCGAAGAAATGGCAGTTTTCCGCCATTTCGACGGCGGGCCGCGCAAAACCTGTGTCAAGCGTGTTTCTTTGAACTGACACGCAATTTCCAACTTGCAAGGCCGGGCCGAGGCTTCCAAAAAGGCCGCTCCGGCGGGGCGAATTCCCTCCGGACGCCACAGCAAGAACGATCTTTCGAATCGGCCGCCGCCGGGGGGTGCCGTGCGCGGAAGGAGTTTGCGCCAGTCAGGGCCCGATTCAAAGAGGCCTGGTAGGAAGAGGGGGTGCGTTTTGTGTCTGTGAAGCCTGCGGGAGGCAGTTCGTCGGAGAGAATGGAGCGGGGCGCGCTCCAGTCGGCCTGGGAATCGATTCGCGCCGGCCTGAGGCGCGATTGCGGCGCCCGGACGTTCGACGGGTGGCTTCGCCCGATCGCGCTCGGAAGCTTCGATTCGGAAACCGGCTCGCTTCGGCTCGAGCTCCCTTCGCAATTCATGGCCGACTGGGTGCAGACCCATTTCTCCGAGCGCCTGACCCTCGCCTGGCGCGCCGTCTGCCCCGCGGTCCGCCACATTGCGATTCGCGTCGGAGCGGCGGCTCCCAAGACCGCCGCGGTCGTCGAGATCCCCGCGCCGCCGGCCTCCGAAGAGCCGGCCCCGGGCGACGGGCTCTACGCCGTCGCCCTCGAGCCCCGCTACCGCTTCGAGAATTTCGTCGTCGGCAAGGCCAACGAGGTCGCCTTCAGCGCGGCGACCACGCTCGCCACCGCCGACAATGTCGCCTTCAACCCGCTCTTCCTCCACGGCGGCACGGGCCGCGGCAAGACCCACCTTCTCCACGCCATCGGCCACGAATTTCACCGCCTCAGGCCGCGGGCGAAGATCATCTACATGTCGGCCGAGAAGTTCATGGTCGAGTTCGTCGCGGCGCTCCGCGCCAACGACACGATCAAGTTCAAGCAGCACCTGCGCGCCGCCGACCTGCTGATGATCGACGACGTCCAGTTCATCGCCGGCAAGGAATCGACCCAGGAAGAATTCTTCCACACGATGAACGAGATCATCTCGGCCGGCCGCCGGCTCGTCATCAGCTCGGACAGGGCGCCTCAGGACCTCGACGGGATCGAGCCGCGGATCCTCTCCCGCCTCTCCTGGGGCCTGGTCGCCGACATCAACCAGGCGGACCTCGAGCTCCGGCTCAACATCATCATGAAGAAGCTCGAGGCGCTTCCCGAGGTGAAGGTGCCCGAGGATGTCGTCATGTTCCTCGCCAAGCGGATCAGCTCGAACGTCCGCGAGCTCGAGGGCGCCCTCAATCGCATCGCCGCCTATGCGACCATGCAGAACCGGGTCATCGACCTCGACTTCGTCGGCGAGGTCCTCGCCAACACGCTTCGCGCCAACCAGCGCCGGATCTCGATCGACGAGATCCAGACCCGGGTCTCCGAGCATTACCGGATCCGCAAGGCCGAGATGACCAGCGCCCGCCGCGCCCGGGAGGTCGCCCGCCCGCGCCAGGTCGCAATGTACCTCTCCAAGCAGCTGACGCCCCGCTCGCTGCCCGAGATCGGCCGCCGCTTCGGAGGCCGCGATCATACGACGGTGATCCACGCCGTCCGCCAGATTGAGAAGCTCCGGGCCCAGGACAGCGAGCTCGACGCCGACATCCGCCTGCTGACCCGCCAGCTCGAAGGCTGAGCGGCGCGGGCCGTGAACCCGGCCCTCGCCTTCGCGCTCGCTTCGGCTTTCGTCGGCGGAGCCCTTATCGCTCTGCAGGCGCCGACCAACGCCATGCTCTCGCGCGCAGCCGGCTCGCCCGTCAATGCGGCCCTCGTCTCCTTCGCGATCGGCACCGTCGCTCTCATCGCCGTGGCGCTCGCGCTCGGAGTCCGGCCCGCCGCCGGCGAGGTGAGGGCGCTGCCCTGGTACGCCTGGACCGGCGGCCTTTACGGCGCCGTCTTCGTCGCGGCCGCGGCCTTCGCCGCTCCGCGCATGGGCGTCACTTATTTCCTGATGGTGGCGATCGCCGGGCAGCTCGCCATGGCGCTTCTGCTCGACCGGACCGGGGCCTTCGGCCTCCCCCGGATCGAGATCAGCCCGACCCGAGTGGCCGGGATCCTGCTCGTCCTGGCAGGGGTCTGGCTGGTCCGGCGCTGACGCGACGGGAAAATCCTCCCCTGCATTCGCAGGGGAGGGGGACCATGCGAAGCAGGGTGGAGGGGCCTTGCTGAGTCCGAAGGCTCCTTCACCCCCGCCTTCGGCGGCGGCCGCCCTCCCCCGGAAATCCAGGGGAGGATCTAGACGGTCACTTCCAGACCGGACCCTGGATGTCGAACCCGGCTGCCTCCAGCCCGTCCAGGAGCCCGCCCCGCTCGGCGAGCGTGCGAAGGCTGCGCACCGCCACCGTGACCTGGGGCTCGGCCAGCAATTGCTTCATCTGCTGGAGCAGGCCGACTTCGCGCTCGGCGAAGACTCCGCTCGGCCAGCAGCGTTCGTAGACCGGGTCCGCCGGCGAATTGAGCACGTCGCGGACCCGCCGGGTGGCCCAGGCGTCCGAGCGCGCCTGGACCGCCGCCGGCCCGGCCTCGGCCATGGTCAGCGCCGCCTCGAGGCAGGGCAGGTGATCCTGCGGGGTGGAGGCGAACAGATCCTTGACCACCGGCTTGGCCTTGGAGCGCTGGATCGGCACCACCTCGGCCAGCTTGTGCTTCTTGGCCGCGTTGCGGGCATAATCGGCGACGTCGCGGCTATAGTCGATGTCGCCCTTTGCGCGGCTCCTCAGGTCCTGCGACAGGTGGAGGGGATGGCGCCGGTCGTAATCCGCCCGCACCATGTTTCGGGCCCGAAGCGCCGCAAGCCTGCGCATCGCCTGAGGCCCGGCGATGGCGGACAGGCTCTGGTCCTTGGGAAGGCTGCTCATCTTGTTCCACTTCGCGATCCAGCCGATCGCCCGGAAGGGCGAGGCGGTGAGAGCGTAGGATTGCGGGAACATCACCCGGTCGGCCTTGCGAAGCGCCTCGGTGAGCGCCGCAGGATCCCAATGCGTGGTCTTGGACACGCCGTTGATCCCGCCGACGAGGACGAGCGTGGTGGTTTCGCCGCGCACGATCCACATCGGCACCCCGCTCTTCCGGCCGGTGACGACGATGTCCTCGACCTGGGCGCTGTCGTCGGCCTTCTTCTGCGCCGGCGCCGCGGACGCGAGCGCGATTGCGGCCAAAGCGGCCGCTCCGATTGATTTCAGCATTCACCCTCCCCGGGATATTTTCTTATTCCCCTGTCGGAACGCGAAATCCGGCTCGGCCGATGAACGCCCGTTGAATGTGCGAAAGAAAAAATCCTCCCCTGCATTTGCAGGGGAGGGGGACCACCGGAAGGGTGGTGGAGGGGCCTGCCGACGCCGAAGAACCCCTCCACCGCGCTTCGCGCGGTCCCCCTCCCCGCGAAATCGCGGGGAGGATCGGAAACTTAGCGCCGGCGCTCCGGCGCCACCGTGATCTTCACCGTCTCGCCCGAATTGCCCGGGAAGCCGGTGAACATCGCCTCGATGAGGTTGGGGACGAGCACGCTCAGCTCGTCCGTCCGCGAGCGGGCCCGGGCGGTGCCTTCGAACACGGCCTGGCCGTCGGGCCGGCGAATGTCCATGTCGAGGAAGCTCGTATAGACGGTGTAGACGTCAATCTCGTCGCCATAGCCGCGATACCAGAAGGGATCGTCCCAGCCGTAATAGAAGGGCGAGCGGAGCCGGCCGTAGCCGCCGAAGCGCGACCAATAGGGCCGGTAGCCGAAGCCGCCATAGCCGAAGCGGCCGTAACCCATGGCCGGCCGGGTGACGACCTGCTGGCGGCCGTCGTCGACCCCGTAGCCGAGCGAGACGATCAGCGACGCCTGCTGCGGCGAGGCCGCCTCGCTATAGCCCTGGGCGATCATGTGCCGGCGGACCAGCTCGGCGTAGCGGGAGAATTCGAGGCCGCCGCGATCCTCGGGATCCGCCGCCTGGATGGCGAAGGTCTGGCCGGCGGGGGCCGGCATCGCCTGGTAGCGGGAGACTTGCGTCGGAAGCCCCGTGGCGCAGCCGCCCAGCGCGAGCAGGGCCGCCGGTGCGGCGAGGGTGAGCAATTTCTTGGCGAGAGACATGGAACGCATCCTCTTCGAAAGCGGGGCCGTAGCGATAACTATATAGGAAACCGCGCCTTTCTACAAAAGGCGGCTGAATGGCGGCTGAAGATGACTGTCCCTTCCGGCGCCCCAACCCCGCTACTCGACCTTCTTGCGCCTGAGGAGGATGAGTAAGTCGTCGCGGTTCATCGCTCCGATCGTCCAGGCGACGGCGAAATAGACGATTCCGCCCGCGGCGACCAGCGCTCCCATGGCCAGGATGCGGTCGCCCGCCGAGCCGGCGAAGCGACCGGCGAGGCCGCGCTCGATCAGCCACAAGGTCGCCCCCATGGCCGCTCCGGCGAGAAGCTGCCGGACCAGCCGCGACGTGAGCCAGCCCGGAACACGGAAATGGCCTCGGGCATGGAGAAGGCCGGCGAGCAGCAGGGCGTTCGCCCAGGCGCCGATCGCGGTCGAGAGGGGAAGGGCGACGATGCCGAGGCGGGGCACGAGGATGAAGTTGAGGACGACGCTGCCGATCAGTGTGGCGACGGCGACGAGCACCGGCGTCTTGACGTCCCGCCGCGCATAGAAACCGGGCGACAGGATCTTGATGAGCACATAGGCCGGAAGTCCAAGCACGAGCGTCGCGAGGACGGCGCCGGTGACGGCCGCATCCTCCTGGGTGAAGCGTCCGCCCTCGAAGATCACCATGGCGATCGGCCGGGCGGCCACGGCGAGGGCGATCGCCGCCGGAATGGTCAGAAGCATGCCGATCTCGATCGCCTGGGCCTGGACATGCCCTGCCGCCGCTTCGTCCGATTTGCCGATGGCGCGGCTGATGGAAGGCAGGATGGCCACTCCGAGCGCCGAGCCGATGAGGGCGAGCGGGAGCTGGTTCAGCCGGTCGGCCTGTCCGAGGATGAGCAGCGACCCCTCCGGGAGGCGCGCCGCGAAATAGACGTAGAAGAACTGGCTGACATAATAGGTGCCGCCGGCCAGGGTGGCTGGGAGGACGAGGGTGAAGAGCTCCCGAACCCCGGGCGTGATCCGAGGCGCCCGGAACTTGAGCGGCACGCCCGCTCGCACCATGCTCGCCCAGGTGAGCGCGAGCTGCGCCACTCCGCCCGCGACGACGGACCAGCACATGGCCTGGACGGTCGGCCGCCCCCCTTCGGGGACGAGGATCAGTGCGATCACCAGCGCGATGTTGAGAAGCGCTGGGGCAAAGGCGGCTGCGGCGAACCGCCCGACCGAGTTCAGGACCCCGGAGACCAGCGACAGCAGGCAGATGAAGACGAGATACGGCATGGTGATTCGGGTCATCGCCACGGCGAACCCGGTCTTCCCGGCCTCGCCGCCCCATTCGTCCCCAACGATGAGGCCGATGAAAAACGGCATGAAGATCATGAAGACGGCGGTGATGACGAGGAGCAGTGGAAGGAAGACCGCCAGGACTTCCTCCGCGAAGCGTCGCGCCTCCGCGCTCCCGCCATCTTCCTTGAGCCTCTGGCTGAAGAGCGGGACGAAGCCCGCCGAGAAGGCGCCCTCGCCGAACAGCCGTCGGAAGAGGTTGGGGATGAGGAAGGCGAGCGTGAAGACATCGCCCGCCGCCGAGGCTCCAAGCACCCGGGCGACGATCATCTCCCGAACGAAGCCGAGGACCCGGCTCACCATGGTGAGCCCGCCGATCGTCCCGGTCGCCTTCCACAGGTTCATACCGCCGCCCTCCGGGCCGACAGAATCAGGCCTGGCCGATCTCGCCGGCTGCCCCGCCTTCGCCGCCAAGCTCCTGCTGGGCGCGGGAGATGTACAAAGCGTGGAAGTCGATCGGGTCGAGCATCAGCGGCGGGAAGCCGCCTTCCTGGACGGTCTGGGCGATGATGTGGCGGGCGAAGGGGAAGAGGATCCGCGGCGCCTCGGCGAGCAGGAAGGCCTGGATCTCGCCTTCGTCGGAGACATTGCGCATCCCGATCAGCCCCGCATACATCAGGTCGACCGCGAAGGCGGTCTGGCCGTCGGCGGTGGCCCGGACCTCGATCCTGAGCGCGACCTCGTAAATCTCCTCGTTGAGCTTGCTCGAGCCGATGTTGAAGTCGACCTCGATCTTGGGCTGGGTCTGCCACTGGTAGACCGCCGGGGAATTCGGGTTCTCGAACGAGAGGTCCTTCACATATTGGGAAATGACTCCGACCGCGGGCGCGGTGTCGTTGCCATTGGGCTGGGTCTCGGCAGCATTGCCCTGCTCTTCGGCCATTTGGTTCGCCTTGAAAAAGTTTGGTGGAGACGGGCCGCGGGCCGCGGGACCCGGTGCGCCCGGGCGGGTAGCAGGCGCGGCCGGACCGCGCAACCGGGGCCGCCCCCGTCGTCCCGGCGAAAGCCGGGACCTCGGGTGGGAAAGTCTCAGCGGGTCTCCCCGAGGTGCCGGCTTGTGCCGGGATGACGCTGGATGCGGACATGGAACCGCCCGCCATTTGAATCCTTGACGTCAAGGGCCTATGTAGAGGCTCGTTGAGTTCGGAGAAACTAGTGACCGAGATTGTCCTCCTGGCGATGGTGGCCCTGTTCGTGGGCCTGAGGCTCTACTCGGTGCTCGGCCGCCGCACCGGTCACGAGCAGCAGCCGATCCTTCGTCCCGCAGAGACTCCAGCCGGGACCGAAGCCGCGGCGCCCACGGCGGACGTCACCGTCGATCGGCCCGAGACGGGCGGTTTCGTCTATGAGGAGCCGGCCACGCCCGGCATCCGCGCCATCGTCGGCGCCGACCCGAGCTTTGACGTCGCCCGCTTCCTCGAGGGCGGCCAAGCGGCCTATCGGATGATCCTCGAAGCCTTCTGGCGCGGCGACCGGGAGGAGCTTCGGCACCTCGTCGGCGGCGACGTGCTTGCGACTTTCGAAGAGGCGATCACCGCCCGCGAGGCGGCGGGCGAGCAGCTCGACAATCGCCTCGTCCAGATCGAGCGGGCCGTCATCCAGGACGCGCGCCTGTCGGGCCGGACCGCGGAGATCGACGTCCGCTTCGACGCCGACATTGCCGCCGTCACCCGCGACCGGGAGGGCAAGGTGATCGCCGGCACCTTGAGCGACGCCATCCCGACCCACGACGTCTGGACCTTCCGCCGCAACCTCGCCACCGGCGACCCGAACTGGCTCCTCGTCGAGACCGACGAAGCGGACTGAGCCCTGGGCGAAAGGCCGCTTCGTCGCCCCAGCCAAGGCTGGGGCCCCCGGGGGTGAAAGCTACTAACGGCGTCCTTCAGAAACAATTTTCTACAGGCCCTTCCGGGGGGTATCCTCGCGGGATGAGCAGGGGCGAATCATGGCGGGGCAATCGGGGAGTGCTCCACCCGGGAGGCGGAAGTTTTTCGCTTCTTAGGAAGCTGAAACTTCCCAAACTTATGAACCTTCCGCCGCTCGCGGCGATGGTTCTCCTGGCCAGCTGCGTGCCCAAGCAGGATCGGCCCGCTCCCCCGGTGCCGCAGCCCCCTCCAGCCGCGGAGGCCCTGCAGCCGGCGCCCCCCAAGCCTCCGACGGCCGCCCTGCTCGGGGTCTCGCCCGGGCCCCCGCTCCCGCCGATCGGCGAGGCCGAGGCGGCCCGCGCCCTCGAGGCCTTCCGGATCAGCTGTCCAGCCCTCGTCAAACGGACCGACGCCAGCGGCCTCACCCGGCCGGAAGACTGGCAGGAGGCGTGCGAAGTCGCCACCCTCGGCCGCGTGGCGTCCGCCGCAGGATTCTTCGCCGAGCATTTCGAGCTCGTCCAGGTCGGCGACGGCACGGCTTTCGTGACCGGCTATTTCGAGCCCGAGATCGCCGGATCGCGCACCCGTCAGCCGGGCTTCGAAGTGCCCGTCTACCGAAAGCCTCCCGACCTCGTCGAAGTCGACGCGGCGACGGCCGAGGCTGCCGGAACGCCGCGCCGGGGCCGGCTCGAGAACGGAGTGATCGTCCCTTATTTCGAGAGGTCCGAAATCGAGGCGGGGGCGCTCGCGGACCGTGGCCTGGAGATCGCCTGGGCCGCCGACGAAATCGATTTCTTCTTCCTCCAGATCCAGGGCTCCGGCCGGCTCCGGTCGCCCGACGGCTCGGTGATCCGGATCGGATATGCGGCCCAGAACGGCCGCGAATATGTCGGGATCGGCAAGCTGATGAAGGACAGGGGCCTGCTCGGCCCCGGCCAGACCACGATGCAGGGAATCGTCGCCTGGCTTCGCGCCAACCCCGAGGAGGGGAGGGCGATCATGCGCGAGAACAAGAGCTACATCTTCTTCCAGGAGCTGACCGGACCCGGCCCGCTCGGCGCCCTGGGGCTTCCCGTCACCGGTCGGGCCACCGTCGCCACCGACCCGAAATATGTGCCGATGGGCGCCCCCGTCCTTCTCGAGCTCGACCGCACCGAGGCGAACGGCCTCTGGATCGCCCAGGACACCGGCGGGGCGATCAAGGGCTCGAACCGCTTCGACACCTTCTGGGGCGCCGGCGCCGAGGCGGCGCGGATCGCCGGCGGGATGCAGGGCCGCGGCCGCGCCTACGTGCTGGTGCCGAAGGGGATTCTGGCGCGGCTCGATGCGACGACGACTCAACCCTGACGAAGCGAAATTGTGGGCAAAGGTGGTCGAGTCGGTGCGGCCCCTCGAAGGAGTCGCCATGCCCAGCGTCCCGGCCGAGGCCGGGACCCGGGAAGCGCCTCCGCCAGGCCCCGGCCTTCGCCGCGGAGCGATAGCGCCGCCGCCTCCTCCCGCGCCCCGCAGGCCGCCCGGCGAAACCCTCGACGGCAGCTGGGACCGCCGTCTCTCCCGAGGCCTGGTGTCGCCGGACGCGATGCTCGACCTTCACGGCCACAACCTCGCCACCGCCTACGACCTGCTCGACCGGCGGCTCGATCAGGCGATCGGGTCCGGAGCGAGGCTGATGCTCCTGGTCACCGGCAAGCCCCCCGGAGCGGAGGGCCCGGCGAAGCGCGGCGCGATCCGCGCCGCCGTCGGCGACTGGCTGCATGCGTCGCGGCACTCCGGCCGGATCGCGGCAGTCCGAAACGCCCATCCGCGGCACGGCGGCAGCGGGGCGCTCTACATCGTCCTGCGGCGGCCGCGGGACTGACGGATACCGAATGGTAACGCTTCCGGCATAATCTGCATCAGCAACGCGCGCCTGTGGGGGGCAAGCGGCAGGCCGGACAGGAACCCCGCCGATCATGGCTTCGAGGGTTGGAAAGATCAGCAATCGCGTGCTCTCGCTGGCGGCGGGCCTGTCGGCCTTCGTCCTGACGCTTCTGGGCTTCCTTCTGCTCGGCAGCCTCAACCAGCAGGTGACGGCGTCCGTCGTCTTCGGCCTCTTCGCTCTGACCATCGTCTATCTGGCCGCGGAGCGCCCGAACAGCGAGCATGCCCGCGCCGTCTCCGCCCTCATCGACCGGCTGATGGCGGTCGGCCGCGGCGACCTCGCCTCGCCGGCGCCCCCGGCGCTGAGGCGGGAGATGCCGGCCCTCGCCGCGGCGGTCGAAGGCCTGTTCGACCAGGTCCGCTCCACTCTCGACGACGCCCATTCCATGGCCATGTACGATCCGGTGACCGCGCTCCCCAACCGGGTCCATTTCCGGCGCGAGGCCGAACGGATCCTCGCGTCGCGCGACAGCGGTGCGGCCCTGCTCTTCGTCGATCTCGACGGGTTCAAGGAGGTCAACGACCGCCTCGGACATGCCCAGGGAGACCAGGTCCTCGTCATGGTCGCCAATCGTCTTCGGGTCGTGCTCAAGGCCGAGGTGGCCGACGGGACCCTGGCGCCGCCGCTGCTCGCGCGGCTCGCCGGCGACGAGTTCACGATGCTCCTTCCGGAGGTATCGACCCGGGACGAGGCGGAGCGGATCGCGGCGCGGGCTCTCGCGGCCCTGGCCGAGCCCTTCAAATCACCGGTCGGATCGATCCTCATCGGCGGGTCGATCGGAATCGCGCTCGCCCCCGAGCACGGGTCCGACCTTACGGCGCTGATGAAGGCGGCGGATATCGCCATGTACCACGCCAAGGCGTCCGGTCGCTCCCGCCTGTGCAGCTACGAGCCGAGCCTCGCCCGGGCCTCCGAGGAACGCAGCGCCCTCGAATCCTCGGTCCGCCGGGCCGTCGAACGGCATGAGCTCGAGCTCGTCTTCGAGCCCCGCCTGTGCCTCCGGACCGGCGCGATCACCGCCGCCGAAGCCCAGATCCGCTGGAACGGTGCGGGCGGTAGCCGGCTGCTTTCGGACCATGAGCCGATCCTCCAGGAAACCGGCCTCGCGGTCCGCCTCGGCGAATGGACGCTCGATGCCGTGTCCGCGGCGCTGGAACGCTGGCGCGCCGCCGGGCTCGACCACCGGCTCTGCTTTCCGATCGCCGCGCGCCAGTTCGAGCGCCTCGATTTCATCGAGCGCCTGCGCGCCGCTTTGAACCGGGCCGGACCGCCGCCCTGGGGAGTCGAGATCGAGCTCGACGAGGCCGCAGCGTCAGGCTGCGACAAATGGGTGGTCGCCGAGCTCGAGCGGCTGCGGCTCGACGGAGTGGAAGTCTGCGTCAGCGATTTCGGATCGGGCCGGGCGCGCCTTTCCGGTTTTGCGGCCTTGCCGATGAACCGGGTCCGGCTGGACAGGGGAATCGTCGCCGATATCGATCGGTCGGAACGGGCGAGGAGCGTTGCCGCCTCGCTCATCCATCTCGTCCACGGCCTCGGCTGCGAGGCCGTCGCCGCCGGTGCCGAGCGGCAGGACCAGGTCGAGGTGCTTCGCAGCCTGGGCTGCGACGGCTTGCAGGGGTTCCCCGGAGTCGCTCCGATGCCGGAGGACGCTTTCCTGGCCTGGGCCGAGGCGCAGGACTGCGCCCGAAGCCTCGCCCGCGACGTCTATCCCAGCGCGGCCCTGACGATGCGCGCATAGATGCGGGAGAGGGCCCGGATGTCCTCCACCGCGGCCGCCTCGTCCAGCTTGTGCATGGTGGCGTTGGGAAGGCCGAAGTCGACGACCGGGCAAAGCTCGATCAGGAAGCGGCCGTCAGACGTCCCCCCGCCGGTCGAGAGCGCCGGTTCCACTCCGGTCTCGTCCCGGATCGCCTCCGTGATCAGCTCGTAGAGCGGCCCGGCCGGGGTCAGGAAGGCCTCGCCCGAGATCATCGCCTCTACCTTCGCTCCGGCCGCCCCGGCCTCAGCCGTCCTCCGAACCAGCTCGACCAGGTCATCACCGCGGTGGAGGTTGTTGAACCTTATGTTGAGCTGGATCCGCGCACTGCCGGGGATGAGGTTGGTCGCGCTGCCGCTCGTCTCCACCGCCGTGACTTCCAGGTTGGACGGCTGGAAGGCGTCATTGCCGTCGTCGAGGTGAATCGCCTCCAGCGCCGAGATGATCCTGGCCAGTTTCGGCACCGGATTGTCGGCCCGGTGCGGATAGGCGACATGGCCCTGAACCCCCGGGATCGTGATCCACATGTTGACCGAGCCCCGGCGGCCGATCTTGACGGTGTCCCCGAGCCGGGCCTCCGAGGTCGGTTCGCCGATCAGGATCATGTCGGGCCGGATTTCGCGCTCCGCCATCCAGGCCATGATGGCGCGGGTGCCGTGGACGGCCGGGCCTTCCTCGTCGCCGGTGACGAGCAGGCTCAATGTGCCGCGATGATCGGGCATCTGCGCCGCGGCGGCGACGAAAGCGGCGATTCCGCCCTTCATGTCGACGGCGCCCCGCCCGTAGAGCAGTCCGCCGCGAATCTCGGGACGGAACGGGTCGCCGCTCCAGCCCTCGCCAGGGGGAACCACGTCGAGATGGCCGGCAAAGCCGAAATGCGGGCCGCCGCTGCCCCGGCTTGCGAACAGATTCTCGACCTCGCCGCCGCTTACGAAGCGGTTCACCTCGAAGCCGAGCGGCAGCACCGCGGCTTCAAGGGCGTCGAAGACCGCCCCGCTGGCGGGCGTGACGCTGGGGCAGGCGATCAGCTCGGACGCGAGCTCCACCGGGTCGATTGCACGGCTCATGCCGGTTCGCCTAGCAAGGGCCCCACCGCTTGCCCAGCGAAAGGCCGATCATGCCGAAGCTCGACCTCGACTCGATCCCACAGACCGACACGACCGGCTATCCCTCGCCGTGGCGCGAAGAGATGGCGAAGCGCCATTACCGCCGTCTGGGGCCGGCGTCCGGCCTCTCGGACTTCGGAGTCAGCCACGTCACCCTCGAGCCGGGCGGTATCTCCAGCCAGCGCCACTGGCACGAAGGCGAGGACGAGTTCGTCGTCATGCTCCAGGGCGAGGCGGTGCTCGAGGAGGAGGGAGGCGAGGCCGTGATTCGGGCGGGAGACTGCGCCGCCTTCCCCAAGGGCCTCGCCAACGGCCATCGGCTGCTCAACCGGAGCGACTCGCCCTGCGTCTTCGTCGCGATCGGCAAATGGGCCACGACCGACTGCCATTACCCGGACATCGACCTTCACCTCGACGGCGCCACCAGCCGGTTCACCCGCAAGGACGGAACGCCTTATTGACGATCATTCCGCCGCGCTCTCGTATCTCTCGATGACCCAGGGCTCCTCCTGCGCCGCCTCGACCCATTCGCGGAGCCAGGGATGGGAAAGCATTCCCTCCATGTAGGCCGCGGCGAAGCGGGGGAGGGGAACGGAGTAAGTGACGAAGCGGGTGACGACGGGGGCGAACATGATGTCGACGGCTCCGAACGTGCCGAACAGATAGGGGCCCCCGCCGCCGTGGCGGGCTCGCGCCTGCGCCCACAATTCGAGGATCCTCACGACCTCCTGCCGGACGTTCTCCGACATCTCCTTCGGCGGGAACTGCTTCCTGAGGTTCATCGGGCATTCGCGGCGCAGATTGTCGTAGCTCGAATGCATCTCCGCCGCCATCGAGCGCGCCATGCCGCGGGCGATCTCGTCCTTGGGCCAGAAGCGGTCGCGGTCCGTCTTGTCGGAGAGCCATTCGATGATGGCGAGCGAATCCCATATCACCGCCTGGTCGTCCCAGAGCACCGGCACCTTGCCGCCGGACGGCGCGAACTCGTTGCCCTCGCGGGTCTTCTCCCACTCCTCGTCGAACAGGGGGACGGTGATCTCCTCGAAGGCGAGGCCCGACTGCTTCACCGCCAGCCAGCCTCGAAGCGACCAGGAGGAATAGGCCTTGTTGCCGATGATGAGCTTCAGCATGTCGTCTCCCGTGCGCCGGGGACCCTGAACATCGGATTGAGCGAAGGTGCAACGAAAAAGGCCTAGGCTTGGCGGGCGGGCTTGGCGGCCAGGGCGGCCTGGCCGCCGTCGGACGGGCTCGGCGGGCGGACCCGCCGACCCGCCGGCCGGCCTTCGCCGACTCCGGGTGCAGCTCGCGCTGCGCTCGGGCGGCTTGGCTGGAAGTTCCGAAGTTGGGCGGGGAATAAAAATCCATCCGATCAATCTCCGCCCTTCGATCGGATTCTTCGATAAGTCACCCCGCGCGTCGGCTTGAAGCCGAAATAGGAGTCGCGCGCCTCGGCGCCCGCCTCCAGCCGAGCCTTCGCTTGGGCGGCGACCGCTTTCTCCTCGGCCTCGGTGAGGCGGCGATGGAAATGGGGATCGAGCGGATCGCCGGCCTCGCCCTTGAAGCCGGGGGGCGGCGGAAAGTTGGTCCACCACGCACCGTTGCGGTCGCGCCACAGGCGGTAGCCGCCGTCCAGCCCGCCGCTCTCAAGCCGCTCCATTGAGCTGTTCCAGTCGGCCGCGATCGCCTCGCTCTCGGCGGCTCCGGGGCCCGCGAACAGGGCTTCGGCTTTCTCGATCAGGGCGAGCAGAAGGCGCGGCGAGCGTATCCTCTCCTCGCTGATCAGTTCGCCATGGTAGAAACGGCGGACGAGCCGCCCGTTCACCGCCTCGTCGACCAGGGCGGCCCGGCCGCGCTCGGAAAGACCCTTGCGCAACGCGGCGTCGCAGGCGGCGTTGAGCCCTTCGGAACCCGGCCGCCGGCGAAGCCGCCTTACGCTCTCCGCCGACATTCCGACCAGGGCCGCGGCCGTCTCGGGCGACAGCGTCTCGGCGAGATGCTCGACATAGGCCCGCTGCTTCTCGGGGGTCCA
>DASVVM010000041.1:0-4466 GCA_036386555.1 Allosphingosinicella sp. | reverse complement strand
GCCCGAGCGACTGCAATTCCCGGCTCAGCTCGAGCTCGGTCACGCCCGCCCTGAAGAGGCCCGAATCCTCCGCAGCCCGAAGCAGATCCATCGCCATATGATGGGCCTTCAGAAGCCTGGCGTTACGGTCGGGGGCCGGGTCGTAGCGATAGGTCATGACGTCTCCGGCCGCGGTGTAGGAAATCGGGGCCGGGAAGGCGAGAGCGTTCGGCAGACGCGCCCCGGCTCGGATCGGACGCGCAGTCCAAGGCGAAATCCTATCGTCCTCCGCTTTGCAGCGGCGTGGCGGCAGCGCCTAGCTGAGCCGCCGTCCGGCCCAGACGACCCGGCCGATGATGGCGAGGGTCGACAGATCGATATCCTTCCACTCCGGATAGGCGGGGTTGTCGCTGGTGATCGTCGCCAGCGCCGCGAAGGGATTGATGGCGACTCGCTTCACCATCAGCGTGTCCTCGCGGCGAAGGACGTAGATCCCGTCGCGAAGCCGGTCGGCGCCGTCCGCGCCGTCGACCAGGATGTCGTCGCCGTCGGCGAGGGTCGGGCTCATCGAATCGCCCTGCACGCGGATGAAGGAGAGCTTGTTGGTCCCGCCCTTGCAGAGCTCGCGCAACCATTTGGGATCGAAGGCGATGTGCGACACGGCAGCCTCGCCCTCGGTGAGCGCCCCGTGGCCGGCCGAGGCGCTCACGTCGAGGCGCGGAACCTTGATCATTCCTCCGGTCGAATCCTCGCTCTGCTGGCCGGAAGGTCCGCCCAGGACGGCCTCGCTGACCCCCAGGTAACGGGCGATGGTGCGGCGGTCGTCCTCGTCGAGCTTGCGCGGAGTCCCGCGCTTGATGAACTGCTGGATGTAGGCGGGATTCTTGCCGATCAGGCGCGACAGGCCGGCAAAGTCCTCCCCCTTTTCCTTGAGGAGTCGCGCGAGCGTTTCGCGGGGGTCGATCCGATCCATTCGCCCCTTCTAGCGGCAGGATTTGTCCTAGACAAGTAGGATTTTTCATGGGTAAATAGGAATATTACAGATTCGGAGCCCCCAATGATTCTCGATCGCATCGATTGCTATCTTCGCAACTCGAAATCCTCCCCGTCGCGTCTCGGGAGGGATGCCGTCGGCGATCCAAATTTCGTCATGAACCTGCGCGACGGGAGGCGGCCGCGCCAGGCGACGCTCGATCGGGTCCTCGCCTTCCTCGAGCGCGAAGAGGAGCGCGGCCGCCGCTCGGCCGAGCGCGGCGCCGCCCGCCGCGATTGAAGGCTGAGCCCAGCGCGAGCCGGCTCTGAAGGCCGTGGCTCGCGCTTGCCGGAAGAGCTCGCGAGGTTGCGGCCCTCGGTCCAATCGCTCAGTAAAGCTGGGTGGACGAGGTCAAGCGTTCCTTCCCGCCGGTCGCCGACGCGCGGACCCGGCTGCTCGTGCTCGGAAGCCTGCCGGGCGAGGAGTCGCTCGCCCGAAGCCAATATTATGCCAATCCCCGCAATCATTTCTGGCGCCTGATCGGCGCGGTGGCGGGGGTCGACCTCGTTCCGCTTCCCTACGAGGCCCGGCTCCAGGCCCTGCTCGAGGCGCGGGTCGGACTTTGGGACACGGTCGGCGCCGCGACCCGGCGCGGCAGCCTCGACGGCGCCATAAGAGACCACCGGACCAACGACCTCGCCGATCTCGCCGGCCGGCTCCCCGAGCTTCGGGCGGTCGGCTTCAACGGCGGCAAGTCGGCCGCGCTCGGAATGGCGCAGCTCGGCGGGAGGCCGGATCTGGCGCTGATCCCCCTGCCGTCGAGCAGCCCCGCCTACACCCGGCCGTTCGAGGAGAAGCTGGCGGAGTGGATGAAGCTGGCCGCCTATCTTTCACCCAGGCTGTCACCCTGAACTTGTTTCAGGGTCCGGTTTCGAGCATCGCGGCGGCCGACAAAATGGATTCTGAAACAAGTTCAGCATGACGCGGTGACGGAGAGACAACATGACCGAAGCCTTCATCTGCGACGCGGTTCGGACCCCGATCGGCCGCTATGGCGGAAGCCTCGCCCAGGTCAGGGCCGACGATCTCGCCGCGATCCCGATCCGGGCGCTGATCGACCGCAACCCGGGCGTCGACTGGGACGCGCTGGACGACGTCATCCTCGGCTGCGCCAACCAGGCCGGCGAGGACAATCGCAACCTCGCGCGGATGGCCGGACTGCTGGCGGGCCTTCCCGACAAATCGGGCGGGGTCACCCTCAACCGGCTCTGCGGCTCGGGGATGGACGCCGTCACCATGGCGGCCAGGATCATCCGTGGAAGCGACGCCGACATGGTCCTCGCCGGCGGATCCGAGAGCATGAGCCGCGCGCCCTTCGTCATGGCCAAGGCCCGGAGCGCCTTCGACCGCAATGCCGAAATGTACGACACGACGATCGGCTGGCGCTTCGTCAATCCGAAGATGAAGAATGCTTATGGCGACGACACCATGCCCTCGACCGCTGAGAACGTAGCTCAGGAATGGCAGGTAAGTCGCGAGGATCAGGACGCTTTCGCCGTGCGCAGCCAGGATAAGGCGGCCACCGCCCAGGAAAATGGCCGCTTCGCCGCCGAGATCGTCCCGGTGAGCATCGCCCAGCGCAAGGGCGATCCTTTGGTGGTCGACCGCGACGAGCACCCGCGCAAGACCAGCGTCGAGGCGCTGGCCAAGCTGAAGCCGATCGTCGGCCCCGACGGCACCGTCACCGCGGGCAATGCCTCGGGCGTCAACGACGGCGCCGCCGCCATGGTGGTGGCCTCGGAGGAAGCCGCGAGGCGCAACGGCCTCACCCCCCGCGCCCGGATCGTCGGCGGCGCGGTGGCGGGGGTGCCACCGCGGATCATGGGCATCGGGCCGGCGCCGGCCTCTCAGAAACTGTTGAAGCGCCTCGGTCTAAGCATCGGGGATATGGACGTAATCGAGATCAACGAGGCCTTCGCCGCCCAGGCCCTTCCGGTCCTTCGAGAGCTCGGCCTCCCCGACGACGCCCCGCACGTCAACCCGAACGGCGGAGCCATCGCGCTGGGCCACCCGCTCGGAATGTCCGGCGCCAGGCTGGCGATGACGGCCACCGAGGAGCTCCACCGCCGCGGCGGCCGCTACGCTTTGTGCGCCATGTGCATCGGGGTCGGCCAGGGCATCGCCCTGGTGATCGAGCGGGTTTAGCCTCCCCTCCCTGCAAGGGAGGGGAGGAAAGGACCGCCCCCTCGCGCGTTCATTGCCGCAAAAGGCGCTTCCTGCTAGGGCCCGCGCCAGGAGAAAAGCATGTACACGACCGAGCTCGGCAAGACGAAGAACCTGGCTTCCACCGAGGATGCGGACAAGCTCGCCGCCTTCGAGGCGCGGGTCGCCGCGGACGAGTTCATCGAGCCCAAGGACTGGATGCCGGAAGCCTATCGGCGCACCCTCACCCGCCAGATCTCGCAGCACGCCCATAGCGAGATCGTCGGGATGCTCCCGGAGGGCAATTGGATCACCCGCGCGCCTTCGCTCCGCCGCAAGGCGATCCTGCTCGCCAAGGTCCAGGACGAAGCCGGCCACGGCCTCTACCTCTATTCCGCCGCGGAGACTCTGGGCACCAGCCGCCGCGAGATGATCGAGGCGCTCCACTCGGGCAAGGCCAAGTACAGCACCATCTTCAACTATCCGACCCTCACCTGGGCCGACATCGGAGCGATCGGCTGGCTGGTCGACGGCGCCGCGATCATGAACCAGGTGCCGCTGCAGCGCACCTCCTACGGCCCCTATGCCCGGGCGATGGTGCGGGTGTGCAAGGAGGAGAGCTTCCACCAGCGCCAGGGCTATGAGATCATGATGGTCATGGCGGCCGGCACCGCCGACCAGAAGAGGATGGCGCAGGACGCGCTCAACCGCTGGTGGTGGCCCTCGCTGATGATGTTCGGCCCGCCCGACGCCGACAGCCCCAACACGGCCCAGTCGATGCGCTGGCGGATCAAGCGCGACACCAATGACGAGCTGCGCCAGAAGTTCGTCGACATCACCGTCCCTCAGGCCGACGCGATCGGGCTCGAGGTCCCCGACCCCGCCCTGAAGTGGAACGAGGAGACCGGGCATTACGAGTTCGGCGAGGTCGACTGGGAGGAATTCTACGCCGTCGTCCGAGGCGAGGGCCCGGTCGCGAAGGAACGGATGACGGCAAGACGTCAGGCCTGGGAGGAAGGCGCCTGGGTCCGCGACGCGGCCGCCGCCTATGCGGAGAAGCATTCGAGGAAGGCGCAAGCGGCATGAGCCATACCGTCGCCCCAGCGAAGGCTGGGGCCCCAGCGAGAGCAGGCGCCGAGCTTTTCACCCTCCGGGGTCCCAGCCTTCGCTGGGACGACGGACGATGAACGATTGGCCACTCTGGGAGGTCTTCGTCCGCTCGAAGGGCGGGATGGCCCATCGCCACGTCGGCTCGGTCCACGCCCCCGACGCCGAGATCGCGCTCCGTCACGCCCGCGACACCTATACAAGG
>DASVVM010000040.1:0-50299 GCA_036386555.1 Allosphingosinicella sp. | reverse complement strand
TCCCTAATCCTCGTTTTTAAACACTAATTCAAAGCCGTATCCGGTCAGGCGAGCTTCGCCTTGACCTCTTCGGCGACGTTCGCCGGCACCTCGTCGTAATGCGAGAACTGCATCGAGTACTGGGCGCGGCCCTGGCTGAAGGACCGCAGCTCATTAACGTAGCCGAACATATTCGCAAGCGGCACCATCGCCTCGACGACCTGCGCATTGCCGCGGCTGTCCGTACCCTGGATCTGGCCGCGGCGGCTGTTCAGGTCGCCGATGACGTCGCCCAGATAGTCCTCCGGGGTCACGACCTCAACCTTCATGATCGGCTCGAGCAGGGTGATGCCGGCCTTCTGGGCCCCTTCGCGCATCGCGCCGCGCGCGCAGATCTCGAAGGCGAGCGCCGAGGAGTCGACGTCGTGATACTTGCCGTCGACCAGCTCGACCGAGAAATCGATGATCGGGAAGCCGATCAGCGAACCGGTCTCCGCCGTCTCCCGCATGCCCTTCTCGACCGACGGGATATATTCCTTCGGGACGTTGCCGCCCTTCACCGAATCGATGAACTGGAAGCCCGAGCCGCGCTCGCCCGGCGCAAGCTTCACCTTCACCTCGGCGAACTGGCCCGAACCGCCCGACTGCTTCTTGTGCGTGTAGGTCAGCTCGACCGGCCGCTTGAGATATTCGCGATAGGCGACCTGCGGAGCGCCGACATTGGCCTCGACCTTGAACTCGCGCTTCATGCGATCGACCAGGATCTCGAGGTGGAGCTCGCCCATCCCCTTGATGATGGTCTGGCCGGACTCGTTGTCCGAGCTGACGCGGAACGAGGGATCCTCGCGCGACAGGCGGTTGAGGGCGACGCCCATCTTCTCCTGGTCGGCCTTGGTCCTGGGCTCGACGCTGAGCTCGATGACCGGATCGGGGAACTCCATCCGCTCGAGGATGATCGGCGCCTGGGGGGCGCAGAGCGTGTCTCCGGTGGTGGTGTCCTTGAGGCCCGCGAGGGCGACGATGTCGCCGGCATAGGCCACCTGGATGTCCTCCCGGTCGTTCGCGTGCATGAGAAGCATTCGGCCGACCTTCTCCTTCTTGTCCTTGACCGAGTTGGTGACTTGGCTCGCAGTCTCCAGCTTGCCCGAATAGATGCGGGAGAAGGTCAGCGTGCCGACGAACGGATCGTTCATGATCTTGAATGCCAGCGCCGCGAACGGCGCATTGTCCTCGGCCGGACGCTCGTCCGGCGTCACGCCGTCGAGCTTCAGGCCCTGGATGGCGGGGACGTCGAGCGGGCTCGGAAGATAGTCGACGACCGCGTCGAGCAGGGGCTGGACGCCCTTGTTCTTGAACGCGGAGCCGCACAGCACGGGCACGAACGAGAAGTTGAGAGTGCCCTTGCGGATCAGCTTCTTCAGGGTCGCCGTGTCCGGCTCCTCGCCGCCGAGATAGGCCTCCATGACTTCGTCGTCCTGCTCGACGGCCATCTCGATCAGCTCCATTCGGGCTGCCTCGGCGGCGTCCTTCAGGTCGTCCGGGATCGGCTGATATTCGAACTTGGCGCCGAGGCTCTCCTCGAGCCAGATGATGGCGCGGTTCTCGACCAGGTCGACGAGGCCCTTGAAGCTGCTCTCGATCCCGATCGGGAGATAGAGGACGGCCGGGCGGGCGCCGAGGCGGTCCTTGATCATCCCGACGCACATCTCGAAGTTCGCGCCGGTGCGGTCGAGCTTGTTCACGAAGCACATGCGCGGCACTTTGTACTTCTCGGCCTGGCGCCAGACGGTCTCCGACTGCGGCTCGACGCCGGCGACTCCGTCGAAGCAGGCGACGGCGCCGTCGAGGACGCGCAGCGAGCGCTCCACCTCGATGGTGAAGTCGACGTGGCCCGGAGTGTCGATGATGTTGATCCGGTGGTCGGGGCCGTTGCCCTCTTCCGCCTTCCAGAAGCAGGTCGTCGCGGCCGACGTGATCGTGATGCCGCGCTCTTGCTCCTGCTCCATCCAGTCCATCGTGGCGGTGCCCTCATGGACCTCGCCGATCTTGTAGGACTTGCCGGTGTAATAGAGGATGCGCTCGGTCGTCGTCGTCTTGCCGGCGTCGATATGCGCCATGATGCCGATGTTGCGATAGCGGTCGAGCGGATGACTGCGGGCCACGTTATTCACTCCAGGCCGGGCAAGCGGCCCGGCGTTCAAAAATTGTTACCAGCGGTAATGCGAGAAGGCGCGGTTGGCTTCGGCCATCCGGTGCGTGTCCTCGCGCTTCTTGACCGCGTTGCCGCGATTGTTGGCGGCGTCCATGAGCTCGCCCGACAGTCGGCCGGCCATGGTGTTCTCGGAACGGCTGCGGGCGGCGCCGATCAGCCAGCGGATCGCCAGGGCCTGGGCGCGCTCGGGGCGGACCTCGACCGGCACCTGGTAGGTGGCGCCGCCGACCCGGCGGCTGCGGACCTCGATGCCCGGCTTCACGTTGTTGAGCGCGTCGTGGAAGACCCCGATCGGGTCGCGCTTGGCGCGGGTCTCGATCGTGTCGAAGGCGCCGTAGACGATGCCTTCGGCGACCGACTTCTTGCCGTCGAGCATCACGGAGTTCATGAACTTCGACAGCACGATGTCCCCGAACTTCGGATCGGGGAGGATTTCGCGCTTCTCGGGGCGACGACGACGGGACATATTCTGGTTTCCTTCTCTTCAGCCTGGTCCGGGACGAGCCCGGGGCTTACTTCGGACGCTTGGCGCCGTATTTGGAACGGGACTGGCGGCGATCCTTGACACCCTGGGTGTCGAGAACGCCGCGCAGGACGTGGTAGCGGACGCCGGGAAGATCCCGGACTCGGCCGCCGCGGATCAGGACCACCGAATGCTCCTGAAGGTTGTGCCCCTCGCCGGGGATGTAGCTGATCACCTCGCGCTGGTTGGTCAGGCGGACCTTGGCCACCTTCCGCAGCGCCGAGTTCGGCTTCTTCGGAGTCGTCGTATAGACTCGCGTGCAGACTCCGCGCTTCTGCGGGTTCTGCTCCATGGCCGGGACCTTGGATTTCGCCTTCTGCGGCTCGCGACCCTTGCGGATCAGCTGGTTGATCGTCGGCATGAAGCCCTTCACTTCCTTCAAGTTACTTTACCGAGGCGCAAAAAACGCAAGAAACCCGGGCGACCTCTCGGCCCCCTGGCCCTTGCGACGCAACAGCAATGTTCAAGCTCTTTGCCCGCTCCAGGAACGCAGCGGCTCCGCGGGCGAGGCGGCCTATAGCCGCGAGAGGGATATGGGTCAACGGGGGAAGATTTTAAAGGGCGGTGGATGCGGCCATCAGCGTCGAGACCTGCTTATTCTATCTCCGCCGCCGCGGCTCCGGCGAGAGGCTTGGGCTTGGGGCGCGGAACCGCCGGCATCGGCTCGCCGCCCTCCTCGGGCGGCCGTCGCTTGCCCCAGCGCCGTTTGAAGGAGTCCTTGGGAGGCATGTCCGAGCGCTTCGCAAGGGCGCGGCGAAGAACATCCTCTACCCTGCGCTCCACGGCCTCCATGGCGCGTTCATGGCCGCGCATCGCCCCGCCCAGCCGGAGCTCCGCCGCCGCAATCGCCCGCTCGTGCGCCGCCATGGCCCTGGCCAGGTGAGCCTGGCGTCGCACGATATGGGCCTCGAGATGGGCTTTGAAGATCTCTTCGGCTCGCGAAGCACGTTCGTCCCGGTATCGGCGCGTCATGGCAAATTCCTGCTGTGGCCCGCCTCATAGCACGAACAGGCGAGGCCGCCTATGACGCCCGAACGCGAACCGGCGCCCGCATCGCTGCGGGCGCCGGTCCTTTGCCCCACTCTCGAACGCGGTCACGCGACCTGGGCGGTCTCGATCTCCTCGGGGTCGCGAAGGACGTAGCCGCGGCCCCAGACGGTCTCGATATAATTGTCGCCGCCGCAGGCCAGGCTCAGCTTCTTGCGCAGCTTGCAGATGAAGACGTCGATGATCTTGAGCTCGGGCTCGTCCATCCCGCCGTAGAGGTGGTTGAGGAACATCTCTTTCGTGAGCGTCGTGCCCTTGCGGAGCGAAAGCAGCTCCAGCATCGCATATTCCTTGCCGGTCAGGTGTACGCGGGCGCTGTCGACCTCGACCGTCTTGGCGTCGAGGTTGACGGCGAGCTTGCCGGTGCGGATCACGCTCTGGCTGTGCCCCTTCGAGCGGCGCACCACGGCGTGGATCCGGGCGACGAGCTCGTCGCGGTGGAAGGGCTTGGTGACATAGTCGTCGGCGCCGAAGCCGAGGGCCCGGAACTTGGAGTCCATCTCGCTGATGCCGGAGAGGATCAGGACGGGCGTTCCGACCTTGGCCAGCCTGAGCTTCTTCAGCACGTCGTAGCCGTGCATGTCGGGCAGGTTGAGGTCGAGGAGGATGATGTCGTAATCGTAGAGCTTGCCGAGGTCCAAGCCCTCCTCGCCCAAATCGGTGGTGTAGACGTTGAACCCTTCGCCGGTCAGCATCAGCTCGATGCTCTTCGCGGTGGTCGGCTCGTCTTCGATCAGCAGAACGCGCATGGTGCCTGGCCCCTCTCACTCAGCGGCGCCGGAGCTGCAGTCGCTCCGAACCCCCCTGATGAAGTTCATTAACCATGGGATAAGTGAACGCAAAAGGTTAATTTCGAATTAAACGAGGATTCACAATCACGTCGCCCAAACGTTGCGCGGCCGCAACAGGCACCCGCGTGCCGCCGACGCCCGATGAATGAGAACGGGCGTCGCGCCGATTCTCCGGGAATAGTAGCGGTAGCTCAAGGCGCAGGGCGATGATGTTGCCCTTGCCGTCGTAGCTCAGGGCGTCGTTCCAGCTCGGTATCCGGTCAAGCCGCTGCCGGACAGAGGCTCGAGCGACTTAAAAGGGCCTAAATCTCGAGGGTTCAAAGTCTCTTCAAATGAGCATGGAGGGTGGCCGCTGACACGAACAAAACCAATCGGCTGGCTATCGGGTCTTTCAACAACCGCGACATCGATAATTTTGTAAAACAGCGACTCACCCAAAAAAATCGCATCAATAGCTTCGGTCTCCGTTACGGCACGGCCCTTCGGACCGGGTGCGTGCACTTCAAAGCGGTCCGGTTTCCTTGCCAGGGGGCCATGCACTTTCTCGAATGAAGCGACGGCCCGGTCCAACGCCTTATGAAAGTACAGACGAAACTGGTCCTTATCCATTTCTATCACCTAGTATAAATGACACGGATAGGCGTCATGCTTTTATAAAATATCGGAAGCACCGAGTCGCTGAAGTGGATCGACGGACCTGCTCCGCCTGGATCATTAAATTCGTCCCCCTGATATATCACTCGCATCGGAACGCTAGTCTGAGTCAGTGATCCACCCTTGCTATAGAGTGTGTTGAACAGATTTTCAGTATGAGCTTTCGAAAACCCAAAATACTTTCCACTGGCGCTCGGGCTGAAACCATAGGTTCCGGTGGTTTTGATCACATTCAGCTCTGTGGCATCAACTATGCGGTAGAGGTCCATCCTTTGCTCTTCTAATCCGCACGCGCCGGATATCAGAAAGCAGGCTGCTGTCGCAACGCCACTGACGCCCTTCAGAGTCCATTTGCCCGCCGTCTGAGCGCCCTCCATGATCTTGACCCAGCCGGAAGCATCCGCGAACTGAATGGAGTTGGTGCCAGATCCGAACGATCCGATATTAACCCACTGTCCCGGCGAGCTGGCAGTGACGATGATCGAATTCCCGCTCGAAGAAACCGAGCCTGAACTTCCCTCTACGTAGCGTCCGCCGGACATCCCTTCGCCGCCCCCGCCGAATGCCAGCGAAGAGCCCGAGCTGAGTCCTCCCGCTATGCCGCCGCCGTCGGCAACACACTGGGGAATACGGCTCCCGGTAGGGTTTTTCTCCCAATGGCGCCCCTCTCCGCACTTGGCGTCCAGCCCTGTCGGATCCGTGAAGTTCACCGGATCGCCCTTCACATAGGCGTACATGTTCATGCCCCCGCCGTATCCGATCGGGTCGGTCTGCATGAACCGGTCGAGCTTCGGGTGCCTCCAGCGGTTCTTGTAATAATAGAGGCCGAGCTCGGTGTAGCCGGTCTGGCCCGTGTAGAAGAAGGTGCCGCTGTTGCCGGCCCCCCAGCCGCCATATTCGTCGTAGCGGTAGGTGACGATCGGGTTGCCGTTGACGTCGGTCGCCGAGACGATCGAGCCGCGCTCGTCTGCGTGGAGGAAGCGCCGGACGGTTCCGTTCGAGCCGTACCAGACGAGCGGCTCGTCGGTGCCCGGCCCGTGCACGAACCGGCGCGCGAGGCCGCCGGTCGGATGATATTCCATGATCAGCTCGTCGCCGTCATAGACCCTCCGCCGGCCGCTCGCGCCCTGAAGCTCGTAGAAGCGGGTCAGGGGATCGTAGGTGAGCGTGTAGCCGGGCGCGGAGGTCATCAGGTTCTCGGAGCTGTAGCCGTAAGCCGAGGCACCGATGGCCGTGATGTTGCCCTTTCCGTCATAGCTCAGGGCGTCGTTCCAGCTCGGGATCCGGTTCAGACCGTCGGCCGCCGTCGAGGTCGTCCCCGAGCCGTGCTGGGTCCAGCTGTAGAGATCGTTCGAGCGCGTGTTCGAGGCGATCTGCGAGGCCGGGTTGTAGGCGAAGCCGAGCGTGAGGTCGTTGGCCGCTCCGGCCAGGTCCTGGGTCAGCTGCGACAGACGCGAGACGGGGTCATGGGAATAGCCCGTGGAGGTCCCGTTGCCCCTCGTCAGCGAGGTGCGCCGCCCGCGATCGTCATAGGCGAAAGTCGCAAGCACTCCGATCCCGGAGGTTGCCCCATTCTCCCGGACCGCCGTCACCTCGCCTGTGACGAGATGGTCGTAATCGGCGAAGAAGCCGTCGGGATGGGTGATCCGGGTCCGCCGGCCGCCAATGTCCCAGGTCGTGCTCACCGTGCCGTGCGGGCCGGTCTCGGTCAGCTTCCGCCCGAGCGCGTCAAAGGTGAAGCCGAGCGCGTGGCCGCTCTGGGACGCGCCCGTCATCCGGCCCAGCAGGTCGTAGGTGTAGCTGGCGTCCGGCTCAGCTCCCGGCAGGTTCTTGTGGGTCATCCGGTTGAGCGCGTCGTAGGTGAACGAGATCGACTCATTCGCCCTGTTCCTGAAGCTGGTGACGTTGCCGTTGGAGTCGCGGACGGACTCCACATAGTCGGCCGCATTGCTCGCTCCGGCGCCCTTGGTGGGGAGCGGGAAGAATGTCTTCGTGATGCGGTCGTGGCCGTCATATTCGTAGGAAGTCTTGTTGTTCTCACCGTCGGTAACGGTCTGGACGAGGCCGTTGACCGTGAATGTCTTGGTGACGTCGGCCGCCTCGTCGGCGGTGCCGACCGCAGTCCGGGTCTGGTAGACTCGGCCGGCGGCGTCGTAGACCACCTTCGCGATCCGGTCGGGGCCGTCGGTGCCCTGAGTCCCGAGGCTGCAGGCCGAAGCGGGCAGCGCGCCGAACGCGACCGGGTTCATCCGCTGCGCCGAGCATTCGGGCCGCCCCAGCAGGTCGTAGCTGGTCTGGTTCAGTGAATGCACGGTAAAGCCGGAGGTGAGCTTGCTGACGACTGGCCTGGCATTGCCGTCGTAGACGGTCTCGACCGCCTGGACCGGGCTGAACAATGCCCAGTCGGCATCGGATTGGCTGTTCACATTGCCCTGCTCGACTTTGGTCAGGAGCCCCGTCGAGGCGTCGTAGATGTTGCGCGTGGCGCGAGGCTTGAGAGGACCGGCGCCATCAGGATCGGGGGAGACGGATCCGATCACCTGACGAGCCGCATTGTAGCGGGCCATGCCGGTATCTGCCGTGCCCGGCAACGGGCCGTCGACGGTGACCAGATTGCCGAGCGCATCATAGGTCATCGTGCTGGAGGCGACGAGCGTGGCGCTGCCGTTTCCGGTCGCGGTCCAGTAGAGATTGCCGTTCGCATCGTAGGCGAGAGCGGTCTTCACTTCGTCCGCCGTGCCCGCGCAGGAGGCCGCCGTCTGGCATTGCGAGACCTCGGTCAGCTTATACTCGCCGTAAGTGAGCGTATAGGAATAGCGCACCTGGGGCCTGACCGCGCCGGGGGTCGGCGCCGGTGCGGTGACGGTCAGCACTCCGCCATGCGTCGGATCGTAGGTATAGTCGGTCACGTTTCCGCGGGCGTCGGTGGTGCTGTTCGGCCGGTTGCAGGTGACGGGGTTGGCGCAGGTCGAGTCGAAGCTGGCGGAGGTCACCAGGGTCGGGCCGGAGCCGCCCTTCGGCACGGCCACCGTCTGGATGACGTTGCCGCGTGCGTCGTACGTGTGCTCGACATAATTGCCTTCGGGCGACGTCACCCGCTTCAGCAGGCCGCTCGGATAATATTGATAGCCGGTGGTGAGGTTGAGCGGATTGGTGACGGAGACCGGGCGGCCGCTGGTGAGGTCGGAGACCACGGTCGAAGACTGGTTGAGCGCATTGGTAACCGTCATGGTCGCGGTGGTGCCCGAGACGCTGCGCGAATAATTGGTCGTCACGCCCTCGTTGGTGACCGAGGTGACGACACCCCCGCTCAGCGCGGCGCTGGTCGTGTCGGCGGCCGCCCCGGGACGGCGGATGGCGTAGTTGGTCGAGCCGCTCGTCACCCGCCAGACCCGCCCGCCCTGGTCGGTGATGTCGGTCACGCCGGCGGACGGATAGGAATAGCTGACGCTGGCCAGCGACCCGGCGCCCGCCACGCCGTTGGTGAAGCTGGCGCCGGTGCGTTGATAGAAGGTCGCCGGCGGCTGGGTGTTGCCGGTCCCCCCTGCCGAGGCATAGCTGAAGGCGACCGCATAGCCGTAGCTGTTCGACACGCGCGACAGGCGCGGCGTGTAGACGCAGTCGAACGGATCGTCGATGCGCTGCCGGGGCTGGCATTGCTTCCAAAAACCATATTGGAGGGTCACCGTCTTGCCGTCGGGCGAGGTAACCGAGGTCGGAATCAGGATGCACGAGGCCTGGGTGCCGCTGCCGTCGCAGAAATTGCTGTAATCGGCGATTCCCGTGGTCGGATTGGTGAAGGCGATGACGGTGCCGTCGGGCGAACGATATTGATAGTTCTTGCCGCTGCCGGAGAGGGCCGCGCCGCGGCTCTCCGAGCCCGGGAACTTGTCGTGGCGCGAGCCGAAATCGACATAGGTACCGGACGAGTTCACGTGGAGCAGCATATGGTCCCACTGGCTCGAGCCGTTGGTGCCGTTGGTTCCGGTGGCGCCGAGCATCCTCAGAAGCGCCAGCTCCGCGTCGCCCGAGCCGATCGAGCCTTCGGGAAAGCTTGTGATGAAGTCGCCGCGCACCAGGTCGACGCCGTTGGCATCGAGGTTGCGGAAGGTGGGGTTGGTCTGGGCCGCCGCCGGAGCAGCCGCGAGGCCGCAGAAAGCGGTGCCGGCGAGCAACGCGCACGAAAGGGCTCGCGCCCGGAAGGACGTCGTCTTCATCTATCTTCTCCGGAAAACCTGTCCCGGAGCCGATCCGGGATCGACGGCGCGCGGGGCGCCTCTATCTCCTGCCCGGGGCCAAAGTGCCCCTTCGACCCGATCCGCTCAGGGCGGCGGCGGGTTGGGCGAGCCCGTGGTCGTCTTGACGGTCCGGTTGTCCGCCTTGTCGAAGGTGTAGTTGGTGACTACGTTGTTGTTCACCGTGCCGCTGCGCTCGACTTTGACCAGCCGGCCTCGCGCGTCGTAGCGGTAGACGATCGTCTCCGCCGCGATCGCCGCCGACGCGGCGGCCGCGAGCCCAGCCGCCGCGATCATGATCGCGTTCCTGTTTCTGCCCTTCATTATGTCCGCCTCTCCCCGGAACTCCCCCCACGAGTCGCGGCGGGAACATTAGAAGAATACAAATCCGTCCTCCGCCCGCAATTCCTAATTTGCTCAGTTAGTTAACTGTTTGATCCGAATCGGTTCGACTTGTCCGGAACGACCTTCGCGAAGTCCGATCTCCCCGACCCTTCGGGCCGGCGGATCGATTTTCCCGCTCGATCTGAGCGTTTCTCCTCGCTCACGCGCTCCAGGCTCCAGCCCCGGACCAGGATTCAGCTTTTGCGCCGCCGCGCCGGGCGTGGCAGGGCCGGGCGATGAAGGATGCCTGCCGTGTGGGATAAATACGTCTTGTTCATCGACGGCGAGGCGATCGTCATCGACAAGCCGGCCGGCCTCGCCGTCCATCCGGGCTCGCGCACGCCCGAGAGCCTCGAAGACTATCTGAAGCATTTCCGCTTCGGCTTCAAACGCGCGCCGCTCCCCGTCCACCGCCTCGATCGCGACACTTCGGGCTGCCTGCTCCTCGCCCGCAACCCCAAGGCCCACAAGCGCTTCCAGCGCGCCTTCGAGGAGAAGAAGGTGACCAAGACCTATTTGGCCGTGCTCGACGGAGTGCCGGACGCCGCGGAAGGGGAGATCGACATGCCGCTCGCCAAGACGTCGAGCGAGGCCGAAGGCTGGCGGATGGTGGCGGACGCGACCGGCAGGCCCTCGCTGACCCGCTGGCGGACCGTCGCCGTCCGCGACGGCCGGGCCGTGATCCTCTTCTCGCCCGAGACCGGCCGGACCCACCAGATCCGGGTCCACGCCGCCGACGGGCTCGGGATCCCGATCTCCGGCGACCCCGTCTATGGCGGCTCGAACGGCCCGATGCTCCTCCACGCGCTCTCGATCCGGGTCGAGCGCGACGGCAAGCCTCCGGTCGAGGCGACGGCTCCCCTGCCCCCGACCTTCCTCAACGCGGGACTGGGCGATGTCCTCGACTGAGCGCTACCAATTGCCGGAGGAGGCCCTGGAAGAGAAGTTCCTGGCCTCGACCGGCCCGGGCGGCCAGAACGTCAACAAGGTCGCCACCGCCTGCCAGCTTCGCTGCGACGTCTTCAGGCTCGGCCTCGCCCCCGCCGTCTACGCCCGCCTCAGGAGCCTTGCCGGAAGCCGGATGACGACCGAAGGCGAGATAATCATCACCGCCCGCACCCACCGGACCCAGGAAGCGAACCGCGAGGAAGCACGGGCCCGCCTCGCCGACCTCATCGAAAAGGCTCACATCGCCCCGCGCCGCCGGGTGAAGACCAAGCCGAGCCGGGCGGCCAAGGCGCGGCGGGTGGACGAGAAGAAGGGGCGCGGCGCGGTCAAGCAGGGGCGGGGGAAGGTCCGGCTGGATTAGCGCCTTCGTCATCCCGGGCCGACCCGGGATTCATGAACACGGGTCGCGAGAGGTTGGCGGCGGCGGCGCTCATGCATTCCGGCCTCCGCCGGAATGACGATAGATCAGGTCAGTCGGAACCGGCCGTGTCCCCCAGGATCCGCGCCTCCCGCACATATTCGAACGCTCCCTCGCCCGCCCAGGCCCGTCCGTCCGGATAGCGAAGCTCGATCCCGGCGAGATCGCTCTCGCCGAATCATCGCTTCGAGTTGTCTCCGTCGGCGACAGACACTAGCCTTGCAAGAAAGCGCATTGGGGGGCGCAGATGGCTGATCCGGTCCATCTTCACGGCTACCGATACAGCGTCTACAACCGGATCGCCCGGGTGGTTCTGCTGTCGAAGAAAGTCGAGCACCGGACGATCGAGGTCGACCCGTTCGCCGGGCTCTCCGAGGAATATTTGAGCCTGAATCCCTTCGGCCGGGTGCCCGCACTGACCCATGGCGCGTTCAGGCTTTTCGAAACGAGCGCGATCACGCGCTATGTCGACCGGGCCTTCGAAGGTCCGGCGCTGCAACCCGAAGGCGCGGCCGCCCTGGCGAGGATGGACCAGGTCATCGCGGTCGTCGACTCCTACGCTTATTGGCCCATGGTCAGGCAAGTGTCGTCCCATGGCTTCTTCCGGCCCTGTGCCGGCGAGCCGGCGAGCCGTGAGGAGGTCGAGGCAGGCCTGGAAGCATCGCGGAAAGTCCTGTCGTTTCTGGACGGGGTCGCAGCAGAGGGCGAGGTACTGACCGGGCACGCGATCACTCTCGCCGACTGTCATCTCGCTCCGATGATTGATTATTTCGTTCGCGCCGAAGAGGGAATGGCAGCATTGTCCGCCCACGCCGCTCTGCAGAGATGGTGGGATCGGGCGTCCGTCCTGGACGTCCTGAAGGCAACCGACCCGTTCACGGTCCAGCCCGTCCCCGGGTGAGGCGGTGCTGGCCGCAACAGGCTCTCCGATGCGCCCTTCCGGGGGCTGGTAAAGGAAAGGCCCGCCCGAACGGGCGAGTGCCAAACCGACGAACGCTCAGGCTGTTTGGCCGCCGTCCATGACCAGCGCGTGCCCCACGAGGAATCCGGCATTGTCCGAGCACATCCAAAGGACCGCCGCGGCGATCTCCTCGGGCTTGCCCATGCGTCCGACCGGCTCCTGCGCGATCACGCGGGAGCGGCCTTCGTCGGTGCCGCCGCTGAACCGGTCCATCATCGGGGTATCGACGATTCCCGGGCAGATGGCATTCACTCGAACGTTGGACCCCGCATAGTCGAGCGCGGCCGACTTCGTCAGACCGATCACTCCGAATTTCGAAGCCGCGTAAGCCCCCTGGCCAGCAATGCCTTTCACGCCGGCGCCCGACGAAGTGTTCACGATCACGCCGCCGCCCTGGCTGAGCATCGGGGGAAGCTGGTGCTTCATGCACAGGAAGACGCCGCGGAGGTTGACGTCCAGAAGCCGATCCCACTCGTCCTCACCGACTTCGACGATCGGCTTCACCGACTGTTCGACGCCGGCGTTGTTGAACGCGAAGTCGAGGCGGCCAAAGGCCTCGAGGGTGCGCTCGACGGCAGCCTTCACGTCCTCGCTCCGGGTCACGTCGCAGAGGATTGGGATGGCCCGCCCTCCCTGCCGCTCGACCAGCTGCGCCGTTTCCTCGATATCGTCCCGGCTGTGGCCGGCGACGGCCACGCTGGCCCCCTCCCGGGCGAAGGCGAGCGCAGTGGCCCGGCCGATACCGGTGCCCCCGCCCGTGACGAAGGCGACCTTGCCCTGGAAGCGATTCCGGTTCTCGCTCATCTTGCTGCTCCTTGCTGGCGATATTGCTCGTCCGTCACACGCTCCATCCAGGTGACTGGGCTCCCGTTCCGCGATTCCTGGATGGCGATGTGGGACATCGCGCTGGTCGGGGTGGCTCCGTGCCAGTGCCGCACGTCGGGCGGGCACCACACGACGTCACCCGCCCGGAAGGTCTCGACTTCGCCACCTTCCACCTGGGTCCAGCCCGTCCCGGAAACCACCACCAGGCGCTGGCCCAGAGGGTGCAGGTGCCACGCGGTGCGGGCGCCGGGCGCGAAGGTGACGAGCGCCGCTCCGACCTGCGATGATCCGTTCGCGTCGAACAGTGGAGCGATCGTGGCCCGGCCGGTGAACCAATCGGCTGGCCCCGGATTGACGGGCCGGGTGTCTCCGCGGCTGATTTCCATTTCCCCGGCCTTTCCCTGGGCTGATCCGGGTTGCGGCGGCGCCTGCTCCGCCTGCGGCCGTTCCGGCGCGCAGGCGAGGAGCGACAGCGGCAGGGCTGTTGCGGCGAAGAGCTTCATCGACCGCCTCCGGACAGGTTGGTGCGGAAGAAGTCGGTCAGCTTGTCGAACGGGATCAGGTTCACGCGGTCGTAGAGATCGACGTGTCCGGCGCCCGGCACGATGAAGAGCTCCTTGGGCCCGGAAGTGAGGCGGTAGGCCTGCTCGCTGAAGTTGCGGGAATGGGCCCGGTCGCCGGTGATGAACAGCACCGGGCGCGGGGAAATCCAGTCGAGGTTCTCGAAAGCGGACCACAGAGCCATTTGCGCGGCTCCCGTCGGGAGGAAGCCGGTGCTCGCGCGCGGGTGCCGGCCGCGTGGGGTGCGGTAATAATCGAAGAATTCCCGATCGATCGCCGTCGAGGAGTCCGTCAGCCTCTCCGGGGTTCCCGGCCTTACCCTCTGCTCAGCCCCGTCGACCGCGGCCCAGCGCGCATCGGCGACGCGGTTGAGGTTGCTCCGGAACGCGGTCGGGTCCAGCGTCGGCGCGAGGCCCTGCCGGCTCGCCTGGCCGATGTCGTACATGCTGACGGTGGCGACGGCCTGGATGCGCGGATCGATCTCGGCGGCCGCCAGGCCGAAGCCCCCGCTGCCGCAGACCCCGAGGACGCCGATGCGCTCGCGGTCCACGAACGACAGGGTGCCGAGATAATCCAGGGCGGCGCTGAAGTCCTCGACCAGCGCTTCGGATGAAGTGGTATTGTAGGGGCGGCCGCCGCTTTCGCCGACATAGGAAGGATCATGGGCGATAGTGACGAAGCCGCGCTCGGCCATCGTCTGGGCATAGAGGCCGGACGACTGCTCCTTCACGGCCCCGTAGGGACCGCCCACGACAATGGCCGCATTCCGCTACGAGCGATCGAGCTTCCTGGGAATATAGAGGTCCGCGACGATCCTGATGCCGAGCCGATTGGTGAAGGACACCTTCCGATGGTCGACGCGGTGGCTCCTGGGGAAGGTCTTGTCCCATGCCGAAGCGGCTGGAGCAGCGGACGCGGCGTTCGGCTCCTGAGCGGAAGCGGTGCTGCCCATGAGCGACAGCGCCCCCAGAGCGGCGATGGCGCTGCCCGAGACTTTCAGAAGCCGGAGCCTGGTGCCGCTGGCCGGGGCCCGGAAGTAGGTTGTGTCGGTCACGATGATGGTCCTTTTCGCTGGACCGTCCATCTATGCTCGAACCCCCGGGAGGATTAGGCCCCAACGCCCCAACGGAGCAATGAGCAGAACTCAACGTTGCCCATCGCGCCCCGGCCGTCAGAGGCCGAGCGGGCGCATCTCCCGAATGAGCTCGATGAGGAGCCGGAGCCCGGTCGGAACCTGCCGGCGGCTCGTATAATAGATATGAAAACCAGGACCCATCGGCGCCCACTCGTCGAGCACGGTTTCCAATGTGCCGGCGGCCAGCTGCTGGGCGACGGAGGGCTCAGGGAGGTAGGCAAGCGCCGCACCCTGGGCGGCGAGGCTGATCACGACTTCGGTATCGTTGAGCATTAGAGTGCCGGGGGCGTCGACGTCGATGGTTTCGTCGGCCCTTTCGAACTCCCAGTGGTAGACGCGGTCGTCGCCGAGGCGGAATCTGAGGCATCGATGCTGGAGCAGATCATCGGGATGCCGCGGTGTCCCGAAGCGCTCGAGATAGGCGGGCGAGCCGACGACCACCCAGCGAACGTCGCTCGAAATGCGCTGCGCGACCATGTCTTCCGGGACCGTCCCGCCGTACCGTATGCCTGCGTCGAATCCGAGCTCGACGACATCGACCAGATGATTGTTGATATCCAGGTCGAGCTCCACCTCCGGGTAGCGGTCGACGAAGGTCGGCAGCACTGGAGCCAGAAGGAGAGCTGCGGCATGCTCGGACGCATTGATCCGGATCCGGCCGGCCGGCGCGTCGCGAAAGCGGTTGAGCCGCTCCACTGCATCCTGGATTGCCTCGTAGGGATTGCTGATCGCCGCCCGCAACTCCTCCCCCGCGGCGGTCAGCGTCACGCTGCGACTCGTCCGGTTGAGGAGCCGTATGCCGAGCCGAGTCTCCAATCCCTTCAGCGCATGGCTGAGCGCCGACGCTGTGACGCCGAGCTCCACCCCGGCTCGGCGGAAGCTGCGATGCTTCCCCAGCGCAAGGAAATAGACGAGATCCGCAAGGTCAGACCTGCTGAACTGCATGGTTCACCTGCCAACGAAGGCGAGCGGTCGCGCCTCTATCGGTGCAACTCTAGATGAGCGCGGCTCAACAGTCGATAGGAGAGCATGCCGACCTGGGGCGAGGCTGGTGAAATCGATCGCGCATGCCCACATCAGGCGGCGAGGCGGCTGGACCGACGGAGCAGGAATGTACGACTTCAAGATCGCCACCGAGGACAAGCCCGAGGCCTGGCGCCAGATCGTGGCCGCCGCCGACGCCCTTACCGACGGCGAGCCCGATGCCGTCGCCAACATGGCCAACGTCGCCGCGCTCCTCTGGGAGTCGCTGCCCGAGATCAACTGGGCGGGCTTCTATCGCAACGTCGGCGGCGAGCTGGTGCTCGGGCCGTTCCAGGGGCGGGCGGCCTGTATCCGAATCCCGTTCGGGAAGGGGGTCTGCGGAGCGGCGGCGGCGAGCCTCGAGCCGCAGCTGGTCGAGGATGTCGATGCCTTTCCCGGCCATATCGCATGCGACAGCGCTTCGCGGTCGGAGCTGGTGGTGCCGCTGGCGCACGGGCGCCGGCTCATCGGGGTGATCGACCTCGACAGTCCCGCGGTCGCGCGGTTCGATGCCGAGGACCTCGCGGGGTGTCTCGAATTGGCACGGCTGCTGGCGCCGCGGCTGGCGGACAGTGACAAAGCCGCTCCGCAAGCGTTAAAAATGTCTTAACGAGCCCCGACTCCTGCCGGGGCTTTCCAAGAAGCACTCGCGCACAGGGGACGAACATGAGCAAGCTCTGGCTAATCGGCTTGGCGGCGTCGGCCGCCTGGACCCCCGCGGCGATCGCGCAAGGCGCGCCGCCGCCGCCGCCTCCGCCCCCCATCGCCCATGGCGCCCACGCGCCGGGCCATGGTGCCATGGTCGGCCACAGCGGCGGCGGACATATGAAGGGCATGAAGGGCGGCGGCCATATGAGGGGCGGCGGTCACATGAAAGGCATGCCCGGCATGGGCCATATGAAGGGCATGCCCGGCATGGGCCATATGAAAGGTATGAAGGGCTGGCAGCGTTTCGGCCGCGGCCATATCGTCCCGCCGCATTTCCGCAGCCGGCAGTTCTTCGTGCACAATTGGCAGTCGTTCGGCTGGCCGGCGCCGATGCCGGGGGGCCGGTGGATCCGCTATTATGACGACGCCCTCCTGATCGACGGCCACGGCCGGGTGATGGACTCGCGCTACGGCTGGGACTGGGACCGGCGCGGCGGCGGGCATATGGCCTATGACGGCGGCGGCTATGACGAAGGCTATGACGAGGGTTATGCCGGCTACGACGATTACGGCCGCGACGATTACGGCTATGACGACGACGGCGGCGATTGCCGAAGCGACTGCGGCCCGGTCGGCCACGTGCCGCCGCCCCCGCCGCATCCCGGCTACGGCCATGGCTACGGTTCGGCTTATGGCTACGGTTATGGAGCGGGCTGCGCCTGCGGCCCGGTGGTGATCACCGAGACGACCACGACGACGGCGCCGGTGGTCGAGACCCGCACCTATTACGAGACGGTGTACGAGCATCGCGCCGCTCCGCGCCGCCATTACAAGAAACCGGTGGTCCGCCATTACAGCAAGCCGGTGCGCCGCTCCGTCAAGCCGGCCTACCGGGCGCCGGCGCCGCGTCCCGGAGAGCGCGGGTAGCTGCATTTTGCCTCCCCATGCGCAAGCATGGGGAGGGGGACCATGCGCAGCATGGTGGAGGGGTGACCCTTAGGAGACCGCTCCAGCTCACCCCTCCACCACCTTCGGTGGTCCCCCTCCCCATCGTCCCGATGGGGAGGCAAAAGAGCTTCAGCTCAGCCGGTCCAGATCCTCGTCGCCGAGACGGCCGGGGACGATGACCAGCGGGCAGGGCAGGCTCCCGGCCACGGTCCCCGAGAAATGAGCCACGAGCGGCCCCGGCCCGCCCTCTGCGGCCGCACCGAGCACCAGGGCGGCGACGTCGTCGCGCTCGGCGAGGAGGTCGGCGATCGCTTTCTCCGGCTCGCCCTGGCGGACGAGGATGGTCGGTTCGATCCCGGCCTCCTCGACGATCGCTCCCGACGCCTGGAGCACCATCGCCTCCGCGCGCAGCTTCGACTCCTCTTCCATCGCCGCCTGGACTCCGCCCCATTGCACGAACTCGGCGGGTGGGATGATCGCGAGCAGGATGACGCCGCCGCCCGTGCCGGAGGCCCGGCGAGCGGCGTAGCGCAAGGCGGCGCGCGCCTCGCTCGTCTCGTCGATGACCACCAGATACGAGCGCATTGAGCCTCCGTTTCCGGCCGGATGCTGCGCCAGATCGGTTCGACGCGCAAGCGACGCCGGCGCAGTCCCGGCGTTGCAGACGGGCTTGACCCGGCCGCCAGACATGGTCTTTGGGTTCAGCCCCCGATGACGGCAGCCAGGAGCCGCTTGCCCATGCCCATTGAGCTCAAGATGCCGGCGCTCAGCCCGACCATGGAGGAAGGGACGCTCGCCAAATGGCTGGTCAAGGAAGGCGACACGGTGGCCGCGGGCGACCTGCTCGCCGAGATCGAGACCGACAAGGCGACGATGGAGTTCGAAGCGGTCGACGAAGGCACGATCGCCAAGATCCTGGTGGCGGAGGGCACCGACGAGGTGAAGGTCGGGACCGTCATCGCCCTGATCGCCGGCGAAGGCGAGGCGGCCGGCGCCGCCGCTTCCGCCCCGGGCGCGGCGAAGGAGCCGGTCGCCAAGGACGGCGGCGAGACCGGCGCCGGGCAGCCCGCCACCCCCGCCCCGACGCCCGAGGTGAAGGGCCATGGCGCCAATCCGGCCGAGGAGGTTCCCGCCGTCGCGTCCAAGGGCATCAACCCCGTCCAGCACAGCGAGGCCGCTCCCTCGCCCAAAGCCGATGCCGGCGACCGGGTGAAGGCGAGCCCGCTGGCCCGCCGGCTCGCCGAGCAGCGCGGGATCGACCTGGCGAGCCTCAGGGGGTCCGGCCCCGGCGGTCGGATCGTCAAGGCCGACGTCGACGGCGCGGCGGGCAAGCCCGCGGCGGCGCCTGCCGCTCCGGCCCAGGCCCCCGCCCAGGCCGCGGCGGCGCCCGCACCCCCGCCGAGCTACGGCGTCCCGGAGATCCCGCACGAGATCGCCAAGCTCTCGAACATGCGCAAGACGATCGCCCGGCGCCTCACCGAGTCGAAGCAGAACGTCCCCCACATCTACCTCACCGTCGACGTCCGCCTCGACTCGCTCCTGAAGCTTCGGAGCGAGCTCAACGCAACGCTTGAGCCGCGCGGGGTCAAGCTCTCGGTCAACGACCTCATGATCAAGGCGCTGGCCGCGGCGCTGATGGAGGTGCCCGAGTGCAACGTCCAGTTCACCGGGAGCGAGCTCGTCACCTTCAAGCGCGCCGACATCTCGGTGGCGGTTTCGATCCCGGGGGGCCTGATCACGCCGGTGATCACCGAGGCCGACACGCGAAGCCTCTCCTCGATCGCCACCGGAATGAAGGACCTCGCCGCAAGGGCCCGCGACGGCAAGCTGAAACCCGAGGAATATCAAGGGGGTACTGCGTCATTGTCGAATATGGGGATGTACGGGATCAAGCAGTTCGAGGCCGTCATCAATCCGCCTCAGGGGATGATCATGGCGATCGGAGCCGGCGAGAAACGACCCTATGTGGTCGACGACAGCCTCCAGATCGCGACGGTGATGAGCGCGACCGGAAGCTTCGACCACCGCGCCATCGACGGCGCCGACGGGGCCCGGCTGATGCAGGCGTTCAAGCGGCTGGTCGAGGCGCCGCTGGGGATGCTCGCTTGAACTGGCGAAGCATCTTTCATTTCCTGTCGACCGCGATCCTGACCTCCGTCGCCCTCTCCCTGTCGAACCTGGTCTGGATCGGGCTGGCCGATCCGGAGTCTTTGAGGGGGCCGGTCCATGTCCTCGTGGGGCTCGGCCTGTTCTGGGCCGTCACCTTTCCCTTCGTCGTCGCCGGCGGCCTCGTCGTCGGACTTCCGCTTCACGCCGCGCTGCGCAGGGCCGGCCTGCAGCGCCCGCTGCACTATATGCTCGTCGGCCTGCCGGCGGGAGCGGCCGCGGCGGTCATTCTGGGGTCGCTGTTCATGATGTCGATCGCGGCGATGGTCCCGTTCGCCCTGTACGGGGCCGTGGCCGGCGGCTCGGCGGGACTGATCTGGCGGGGCCTTTCCAGCGACGGCGCCGTGCCGGCGGCGCCCGCGCGGCTCGCCTGACATGGCGCTCGGCAAAGCCGTCCTCGTCGGACTCGTCGCCTCGATCGCCGTGCCCTACGTCCTTCGCGGCCACAGCGGCCAGCTCGGCGACTGGATGCGCCGCGGCCTCATCGACTTCGACGTCGCCGGCCATCCGGTCCACTGGTCCCTCCCCCTCTTCGCCGGAGTGACCCTGGTCGCCTGGCTGTTCCTGTCCTGGGCAGACAAATGACGCCGACCCTCGATGGCCCGGAAGAAGCGCGACTGATGCAGCGCTTCAAGCGTCCATTCGAGCTCCGGCTGAAGGTGCCCACTTGAGCAACCCCTCTCCCTTTACGGGAGAGGGAGGGGCCCGCCCGCGCAGCGGGTGGGAGGGTGAGGGATTGCGGCCTGACCGGAAGACTCTCCTCGTGCGTGCCCGCTGGATGCGCGCCAATCCGACCGAGGCGGAGAAGCGCTTGTGGACGATGCTTCGCGACCGCCGGCTGGCCGCCTTCAAATTCCGGCGCCAGCAAATACTCTATCCCTATATCGTGGACTTCGTTTGCTTCGAGCAGCGGCTGATTATCGAAGCCGATGGGTCGCAGCATGCCGACAACAGGGGCGACGCGCGTCGCGACGGCTACCTTCGGAGCCAGGATTTTCGGCTGCTGCGCTTCTGGAACAATCAAATTCTCGCCGAAGGCGACGCTGTGGCCGCCGCCCTCTTCGCCGCACTCTTACCCCCTCACCCTGCCTGCCGCGTTGCGGCCGGCTGTCCCTCTCCCGCCAGAGGAGAGGGATTGGAGCAGAAAAATGGCTGACCAATACGACCTCATCGTCCTCGGCTCCGGGCCCGGCGGCTATGTCGCCGCGATCCGGGGCGCTCAGCTCGGCCTCAAGGTGGCGATCGTCGAGCGGGAGAAATTGGGCGGGATCTGCCTCAACTGGGGGTGCATCCCGACCAAGGCGCTGCTCCGGACGAGCGAGATCTACCACTACATGACTCACGCCTCCGCCTACGGGCTGAGCGCCGGGACTCCGGCCTTCGACCTGGCGAAGATCGTCGACCGCTCGCGCAAGGTCGCAGGCCAGCTCAACGCCGGGGTCAAGGGGCTGATGAAGAAGAACAAGATCGCCGTGGTCGAAGGCGACGGGGCTCTGAAGGGCAAGGGGGTGCTGAGCGTCACCAAGGACGGTAAAAGCACGGAGCTGAGCGCGAAGCACATTCTGATCGCCACCGGCGCCCGGGCCCGCGATCTGCCCTTCGCCAAGGCGGACGGGGAGCGGATCTGGACCTACCGGCACGCGATGGTGCCCAAGACGATGCCGACCAAGCTGCTGGTGATCGGATCGGGCGCGATCGGGGTCGAGTTCGCCAGCTTCTATTCGGACATGGGCGCCGAGGTGACGATCGTCGAGATGCTCGACCGGATCCTTCCCGTCGAGGATTCGGACGTCTCCGCCTTCGTCCACAAGGCGCTTACCAAGCAGGGGATGAAGCTCCACGTCTCGTCGGGGGTCGAGAAGCTGGAGACGGGGCCGAACGGAGTGAAAGCGACGATCAAGGGCGCCGGCGAGCAGGAATTCAGCCATGCCATCGTCGCGATCGGGATCGTCCCCAATACCGAGAATATCGGCCTCGAGGCCCTGGGCGTGACGACCGACCGCGGCCACATCGTCGTCGACGGCTACGGCCGGACCAACGTCGAGGGCGTCTACGCGATCGGCGACGTCACCGGGCCGCCCTGGCTCGCCCACAAGGCCAGCCACGAGGGCGTCGTGTGCGTCGAGGCGATCGCGGGGGGCAAGCCGCATCCGTTCGAGACCTGGAACATCCCGGGCTGCACCTACTCGCGGCCGCAGGTGGCGAGCGTCGGCTTCACCGAGGCCAAGGCCAAGGAGCTGGGGCGAAAGGTCAAGGTCGGCAAATTCCCCTTCATCGGCAACGGCAAGGCGATCGCATTGGGCGAGGCCGAGGGCTTCGTGAAGACGGTGTTCGACGCGGAGACCGGGGAATTATTGGGCGCCCACATGGTGGGGGCGGAAGTGACGGAGCTGATCCAGGGCTATGCGGTGGCTCGGCAGCTGGAGACGACCGAGGAGGATTTGATGCACACGATCTTCCCGCATCCGACGCTGAGCGAGATGATGCACGAGAGCGTGCTCGATGCTTATGGGCGGGCGGTGCATTATTGAGGGGGCGCTGCCCGGCCCGATCGCCTATTCCTTTTTGATGAGGTTCCCGACCGCGGCGATAAGCAGCAGGCTGGCTAGCCAGCCAAAGAAAATTTCGAACCAATAAACGGTCCGCACAACCCAGCCCCAGTAGAGGACGCGCCCCGCCTCGTCGCTCACGCGAGGCCGCCACTCGCCCTTTTGTCCCAGACTGACGACCGGGATCAGCACTTCGGCCGAGAAGGCCGGCAGGAAAAGATCTTCATATCTGGGCTTTTTTGGCTCGCACGGTTCGGTCTTTCCGGCGGCCGCGCGAGAGAGCAAGCAGGCGGTGTCGGCTACCCCGCTCGCCGGAACCAGCAAATGCTTCTCTGCTCCGAACAGGCGCGGGTTTGCCGCTGGCCAATATATGAGGGTGCACGCGGCCCAAACGATCGCGACCACCCGAAGCAGGGTCCATGGGCGATAACCGTAGCCGACAAGCGTGCCGTAGATCCAATCCCATAGACGGGAGCCGCCTACATACCGGCCGGCACGGCGCATCGCCCTGTGCTTTGCCAGCGCGACGGTGCGAGCCGCATCGGTATAGCCGGTTTCCCGTAATACGGCACTGACTTGCTCCCAAGGTTGGGGCCGGAATTCCTTCGAAAGGTCCTTTTCGCGCTGTCCAAGCAGCCAATGAATGTGCGTTTCCGGATTTTCCGACTGCGGTCGCAGCAATCGGCTATAACTAAAACCATCGATAAAAGTGGCGCCTCGAGTCCAATCCCAGCTGGACTGATCATCCATCAGCGTTCCTACTTTGAACGCAGAAAAATCAAGGGTCCCTTGCACCTCTTTGAGTTTGCTCCAAAAAAAAGCCCCACCGACGGTCGCTCGACTGCATATTAACGCCAGACCGGGTTTATTCAGAAATTCTGATGCACTGCAATCCAAGTCTGTTCCGATCTGTGCAGCGGCGAGGTTCACACACCCTTGAAATGTAGAATTACGTAGAAACATCCCTCCTAAGACTACAGCGCCGCTGCAGTTAAGGGCCTCGGCTCCACCAAAGAAAGACGCATTACTGCAATCTATAAGTCCTATTCTTGCTCCATTGAATCGGACGCGGCCGTGGGCCTTGAAGCCGTTCCTAAGAAAAACTCTGGCCTCGCATTGGAGGCTATCTCCATTCAACTCGCCATCGAGTATAGAGCCATCAAGGCCTACAGCACTTATGTTAGCTTGTCGAAGATCGATGCTCTCTACTTTGCACTTATACAACCACAGGGAATGAGCAGCCTTTGCTCCCTCCAAGTCCAGGTGGCCTTTTACCCAAGCGCCGAACAGCTCGACGCCGCGCTCATGCACGGGAGCCGCCTCGTCGCCGCCCAAAACAAGAAAACGAATGAACCCTGCACGCACACAATTGTCATCTGTTTGTTCCTTGGGCGTCTCCTCTCCGACAATCGCAGCTTCCCCTTTTCGGCAGGATGCGAGCAGTTTCTCCTCAGCCTCCAATAGCGGTAAAAAGTCTTCAATCGAGCGGCCTTCGGTGCGCATTGAGGTCTTGCCGCTGCTAGGAACCGCACCGCGCGTGGAATTGTCTGTAGGAGTTTTTGACACAGCCTCAGCCTAACAGAACAAGCCGGGACAGTCACGAGTGAGCTCCACCTGTGAAGCCGTGACAGCGTTAGGCCGGTGACAACCCCTATGAGGCCGGTGACAGTCACGAGTGACTGTCACTCGTCGGCGCGGGGGCGCCGATGAGACGGGGGAGTTATTGGGCGCCCCTCCTCGTGGGAGCGGAAGTGACGCCTCCGGGGCCGTCAGGGCTGCCCGATCTGGTTTGGCGGCGCTTCGGCTGCTAGGCTGACAGGATGTTCGGGAGAAAGGCGAAGCCCACTACGGCCGCTGGCGGATGGTTGCGCGATCCGGACGCGCCGCTCAGCAAGTCGAAGCCCCTGTCGGATGGAGAAGTAACCGCCCTGCTGATCGGGCAGCACGCCGACACATCGGCCGACGTCGAGAAAGACGCCTTCGAGAGCCTCATCCGCCTGCGACAGAGCTTGGCCAAAGCGAGCGGATCCGCCGCGCTGGCCTATGCGATCGGATTGCTCACTCTTTCAAACATGCTCACCGGGCTGAGCGCCAGCGGAATGCAGATCGAACGCGGCGGATTCGGGCATGTATCTCTTCTTCTGATGGGGCTAGCCAATTTCTGGTGGGCGACGACCTTCGCCAAAGTCTGCTACATCACCTCCTGGTTCGGCTGGCGCATGAAAAGCGCCGATCCACCTCACAAGGCCGTGATGCTGCTCCGTTTTCCGGAAGCATTTCCCTATTTCCTCTTTTTCCCGGCGGCGAGGGGCTATCCCAAGCATATTTGGCCCGTGCGATCCGAATATGACCAGATCGCCTCGATCGTCCTCATCGTCGCCGCCGTCGCGATCTTCGCTCTAGGAGCGTTCGCCCTCAACCTTGCCCTCGCCATTGAAGTCTGGCGATCGGATTACCCCACGCCCGCGGCGGCGAAGCTGGCCGTCGCCGGCTCGGTCGTACTCTCTTTCCTCGGTCTGGCGGTGCCGCGCTTCAACGACATCAGGATCCGCTATCATCATTACGGGTTCACAAACCTGCTGGCGGCCATGCCGGCCGACAGGCAGAACAAGGCTTATCGCCGCATTGCCGCGGTGACCGCCCGCCTCGCGCTGAAAAAGGAGGCCCAGACCGCCCGCTCGGAGGAATCGCCGGTGCCAGGCCCGTGATGCGTCCGGGGAACAGTCACTTGGGGAGAGTCACCAGGGTCGGGACCCTAGTACCCGGGACCCGGATTCCCCCTTGCGCGCAACGGGCAGTGAGTGAGATCTGGGGCAGTCACCAGCGACTGTCCCCTTTTGCGCGAGGGCGATGATGGACGACTGGAAACTGCCCTGGGACGGCGGCTGCCGCTGCGGCGGGGTCCGGATCCGGGTGACGAGGCCGCCGATCCTCACCGGGGCCTGCCACTGCACGGGCTGCCAGAAGATGAGCGCGAGCGCCTTTTCGCTCACCGTGACGGTGCCGGCCGAAGGCTTCGAGCTGACCCGGGGCGAGCCGGTGCTCGGCGGGCTTCGCGGCCCTGTCTCGCACCATCACCACTGCCCGGAATGCCTGAGCTGGGTTTTCACCCGGGCGGAGGGGTTCGACTGGTTCGTCAACCTGCGCGCCTCCGCGCTCGACGACCATCGCTGGTTCGAACCCTATGTCGAGCTGTGGACCGACGAGAAGATGCCCTGGGCCGCGACCGGCGCCCGCCACAGCTTCGGGACTTCGCCGGAAATGGCGGACTTCGAGGGGCTGATGGAGGCTTATTCGGCGGAAGGCGCCCGGCCCCGCTAGCCTCTGCCGCGGCTCAGCCGAAGCCGATGTCGAGGAACATCATCGCGGCGAGGCCGATCATCAGGCCGGCGGTGGCGATCCCGCCGCCGCCCTTGCGGTGGGCGTAAGGGATGATCTCCGACGAGACGACCCAGATCATCGCTCCGGCCGCGAAGCCGAGCGCCCAGGGGAGGAGGCCGGCGACGGCGGCGACGGTCGCGACCCCGATCAAGCCTCCGACCGGCTCGACTAGGCCCGAGGCCAAGGCGGCGAGGACGGCGCGGCCCCGCCCGTAGCCGATGGTCATGAGCGCCGCCGCGACGGCGAGGCCCTCCGGGACGTTCTGGAGTCCGATGCCGAGGGCGGTGGCGTAGCCCGCCTTCAGGTCCCCCGTCCCGAAGCTGACCCCGACCGCGAGGCCTTCCGGGAAATTGTGGAGGGTGATCGCGGCCACGAACAGCCAGATGCGGCGATGCGCCGCCTCGCCGACCCCTTCCCTCGGGGCGAGGCCGATCCCGCCGAGCGCCGGCACCGACCGGTTGAGGAGGCCGACGACGGCTCCGCCGACCAGCATCGCGGCAATGACCACCGCCGCGGCGGCGCTTCGGCCGAGCCCGGTCGACTGGGCCTGCGCGATGCCCGGAATGATCAGCGAGAAGAAGGAGGCGGCGAGCATCACCCCGGCGGCGAAGCCCAGGAAGGCGCGCTCGGCGCGGGCGCCCGGTCCGCCGGTCACGAGCAGCGGAAGCGCTCCGAGGACGGTCGCGACGCCGGCGGCGAGGCTGCCGAGGAAGCCGGCGAGGACGACCGGGCCGATCAGCGCGCTCCCGCGGCGGTCCGCGTCCCTCGCACGGGGAGGGTCATTGCTTCACCACCTGACCGCCCTTGATCACCATGTCGACGTCCTCGAGCCGGCGGACGTCGGCGAGCGGGTCGCCGTCGACCGCGATCATGTCCGCGTAGCGGCCCACCGCGATGGCTCCGACGTCCTTCTCGCGGCCGAGCGCCTGGGCGGCGTTGCGGGTGGCGGACTGGATCGCCTCCATCGGGGTCATCCCGTACTGGACCATCCAGCGGAACTGGCCGGCGGCGCTGCCGTGCGGCATCACTCCGGCGTCGGTGGCGAAGACCATCTTCACCCCGGCCCGGTGCGCTGCCCGGAAATTGTCGCGCTGCAATTGGGCGATCTCGCGGTCTTTCCTCAGATTGTCCTCGAGCACCCCGTTCTTCGCGCCTTCGGCCTGGGTATATTCGGTGTTGAAGATGTCCATCGCCAGCCAGGCGCCGCGCTCCCGGGCGAGGCGGATGCCCTCGGCGTCGATCAGGGAGGCATGCTCGATCGTGTCGATCCCGGCGCGGATCGCGGCCTTGATCCCGGCGGCGCCATGGGCGTGGGCGGCGACCTTCAGGCCCCATTGGTGCGCCTCGTCGGCGATGGCCCGAAGCTCCTCCTCGGAGAGCTGCTGCTGCCCGGGCTCGGTGTTGCGCGAGAAGACCCCGCCGGTGGCGCAGACCTTGATCACCTCGGCCCCGTATTTGCGCTGCTCGCGGACCCGGGTGCGAAGCTCCTGGGCGCCGTCGCCGACCGCCTTGCCGCGGGCCGCGAAGGAGGGGGGCAGATAGGTCTGGTCGCAATGGCCGCCGGTCGCGCCGAGGGCATGGGCAGCGGGGACGATTCGAGGCCCGACCATCAGCCCCTCGTCGATCGCCTGCTTGTAGCCGACGTCGGCATAATTGTCGGAGCCGACGTTGCGGATCGTGGTGAAGCCGGCGTCGAGCATGTCGCGCGCGTTGCGGACGCCCTGGGCGACCCAGAACATGTCGGTGAACTGGAGTCCGGTATAGCCGCCGTAGCGCGGGTTCGAATCGAGGTGGACGTGCATGTCGATCAGGCCGGGAAGGAGCGTCTTGCCGGGAAGGTCGATCCTCTTCGCCCCGGCCGGGATGACGGGGCGCGCGCCGCCGCGGCCGACCACCGAGGCGATCCGCCCGTCGGTCACCACCACCACCGGCTCCTCGACCACCCTGCCGGCGAGCACGTCGATCATCCGGTCGGCGGTGACGACGACGCTCTCCGCCGAAGCGGGCGCGGCCGAAGCGAGGAACAGGAAGGCGAGGAGGGATTTGCGCATCGCGGCGGCTCCGATCTTGAACGTCAGAGCTTCCTAGCCGCGCCGGGCGGGGACAGTCACTAGTGACTGTACCGATCATGGCGGAAGCCGGGCACGGGTGCCAGGCCTGGACGGTTGAGACTTGTTTCGGCTGCCGCTAACAAGGCCTTTCCCAAAAAGAGGATCATCTATGGACCATCTGCAATCGGCACGGGCACTCGACGCCACATCGGCCGCAACCAAGGCTGAATGGACGGCGCCGCATGTGGACAAGCTTATTGCGGGTGGCGCGAAAGCAGGTCCGGGCCAGGACGTCGAGGGCGTTGACGGCACCTCCTGATTAGAGGGTGAAGGCGATACGCTGGGCCACTCCCCGCTCGCCGAAGCATAGGCTCGCGGCGGTCGCGCTGGCGCGCTCCGCGGTCGCCGCCGCTCCCGACAAGCCTTCGACACAGCTTGCGCTGGCGAGGGCGCTGTCGGGTGCCGGGGAGATTGAGGAAGCCGCCTCGCTCCTCGGCCGGGCCTGCCGCCGGTTTCCCGAGAACGAGGCCTTGCACGAGGAGCTTGCGCACGCTCTCGCTCGCCTCGGCGAGGTCGAGGCGGCGCTGGCCTGCGCCCGCGGCCGGAAGGCGGGCTGGGCGCCGGTCTTCGCCTTCACCCTGCTCGCCCGCCAGGGCCGGCGCTCGGAGACCATCCCGCTCGAAGACGCCGTCGCGGCCGTCCGGCCCGCCGATCCGAATCTGCTCGAATCGCGAGTCAAGCGCGCGCGCGGCGATCCGAACGCCCTTCTCCACCTGTGCGAGCAGGTGTTGGGTCACGATCCCGCCTCCGCCCACGCGATCCACTACAAGGCGGTGGCGCTTGCGCAGCTCGGCCGCGGCGACGAAGCGGCCGAGCTGATGGCACTGGACCGCTTCCTGAGCATCGCGCCGTTGCCAGCTCCGGCGGGCTTCGGCGGCGAGGAGGATTTTCGTGAAGCCGTCCGAGGGGAGATAATAAAGCACCCGAGCCTCCACCCCGATCCGGTCGGGCATGCCACGCGCTCGGGGCTGCGCACCCGTCACTTCCCGGCCGCGGGCGACCGCGCCGCCACCGCCCTGGTGGAGGCGATGCGAACCGCCGTGGGCGCCTATGCCGACGCTTTGGCCGGCGACCATCCGTTCGTCCGCGCCCGGCCGGAGCGCGCCACCTTCACGCCCTGGGCGCTGCTGTTCCGTGGACCCGGGCACCAGGTGGCGCACCACCATCCGGGTTGCTGGCTGACCGGAGTCTATTATGTCAGCGCCCGCCGCGGCTCGCCGCGACCCGGTGCCGCGCACCCTGGCGCCATCCGGATCGGGATCCTCCCGGGCTGGGCCGGAATCGAACCGCCCTGGCCGGTGCTCGAGATTGAGCCGGTGCCCGGCACGCTTCTCCTCTTCCCGGCCTTCGTCCCGCACGAGACGGTTCCGCCGGGCGAGGGGGCGGAGCGGATATCGGTCGCCTTCGACGTCGCCGCCGCGGGATCCTAGGCCTAATCGACGTTCAGGCGAGCCTTAATTCCTCCCCCGCATTTGCGGGGGAGGGGGACCGCGCGAAGCGCGGTGGAGGGGTTCTTCGGACTCGGCAAAGGCCCCTCCACCACCCTTCGGGTGGTCCCCCTCCCCTGCAAATGCAGGGGAGGATTTTCAGAGGCGCAAGCTCAGCGCGCAGTGACTGTCACTGTGACTGTCACTCGCTTCAGTTGGTGCCGGCCGGCACGTCCTCGAGCGGGCCGCCCATCCCGGTGTAGGCGCCGTTGCCCTTGACCATGGCAAGCGCCTCCAGCGGCGCCGGCGACTGGTCGACGATGTGGACCGAGCCGCCCATCGACGTCACCGAGAACAGGTTGCGGGCGAAGTCCAGGGGCAGCCGGACGCAGCCGTGCGAGGCGGGACGGCCGGGGATCTGGCCGGCGTGGAGCGCGATCCCGCCCCAGGTCAGGCGCTGCATGTAGGGCATGGGCGCATTGTTGTAGAGGTTGGAGAAGTGCTTCGCCCTCTTCTGGAGGATGTCGAACTTGCCGGTCGGGGTGCGATGGCCGGGCTTGCCGGTCGAGACGGTGGTGACCCCGATCAGGGTGCCCCCGCGATAGACGTAGGCGCGCTGAAGCGGGATGCTGACCACGATCTCGACCTGGCCTTGCGGCGCGCGCTCGGGCTGCCACACGAACTCGCCCGGCTTCAGGGCCGTCGCAGTCTCGACGGCGGCGGGCGCCGGCTCGACCGCGGCGGCGGCGGGCCCGACGACCTCGGCATAAGCCGAGCAGACGGGGGTGAAGGCGAGCAGCAATACGCTGCCGGCGACGATGAGATTGCGGACGCTTACTGGGTTCATGGCTTCAACTTTACGGGTGCTTATCCCGCTCCTTTCCCTCGGCCGGGATGGCCGTGGCGGTTCATCTAGGACCGGCCCGTGGCGGCGCTGTGCCGCACCCGAGGATTTGTTGTTTCGATTGTTGCAGTGCAAAAATTGGCTGTTTTCGGCGGATTCGGCAGGTCGTCCGCCGACCCTTGCCGGATCGTTCCGCCCGCCTGTCCGTTTCCTTCCGCGGCCGGCGTTCGCGGGCCATGTGCATTGCGTAAGGAGGCTGATCATGTCGGCAAGAATTTATGCGGCGATCCTGCTGGCCGCGCTGGCCGCAGCGCCCGTCGCCGCCCAGGATTACGACCGGCGAAGCCGGGCCGAGCGGGTCGCGGAGGACATCGCCCGCCAGGTCGAGGCCACGGCGAACGCGATCGGCACCGTCACCGACTCAGTCCACCGCAGCGTCGATTCGATGCGCTTCAGGGGCGCCGAACGGTTCGCCGTCGAACGCTGTGCGCCTTATGTCGAGCGCTACGGCCGGATGCGCGTCGACGACGTCCGCCGCTACAGCCGGAGCAGCTGGCGGGTCTACGGAACCGTCGGCGGAGCGGCGATCGGCGATTCGAACGGCTGGCGCCGGGGCTACGTCCCCCGCGCCTTCACCTGCACCGTCCGCGAAGACGGCCGGGTCAAGCTCAAGACCTCGAAGCTTCGGCGCTATTAGGCTGGGATCCCTCTCCCGCTTTTCGCGGGAGAGGATGAGGTGGGATCGCTGCCTCCGCGGGCGAAGGCGTACGGAACGCAATCGTCGCCTGTGCGGTTCACCGACCGACACCATGCGGAGGAACGAGAGCGACATGAAGGGTTATTGCGACGACATCGAGAGAGCGACGGTCTCGAACGAGGATTTCCGGCGGGTGCTCTACACCGGCAGGAATTTGCAGCTGGTGCTGATGACGCTTCCGCCCGGCTGCGACATCGGCGAGGAGGTCCATGAGGACCGGGACCAATTCTTCCGGATCGAGGAAGGGCGGGGCATTGTCTATATCGACGGCGCTCCGAACCGGGTGGAGGACGATTTCGCGGTGATCGTTCCGGCCGGCGCTCGCCACAACGTCGTCAACGACGGCGACGCGCCGCTCAGGCTCTACACGCTCTACGGCCCGCCGGAGCATAAGGACAAGGTGGTCCACAGGACCAGGGAAGACGCCGAGCGGGACCACGACAACGACCATTGGGACGGCGAGACCACGGAATGAGCGCGGCGCGCGCGGCCCCCGCCGGTTGGTGCCAGCTACGCTGGCGCAAGAGGTCGGGGCACGAGAGCTCGGAGACCCGCGGGGCAGGAGGGGTCTCATGACCTATTGCGTCGGTCTCCTGCTCGAGGCGGGGCTCGTGATGATCGCCGACACAAGGACCAATGCCGGGGTCGACAATTTCTCCTCCTACCGCAAGCTCCACCTGCTCGCCGACCGTCCCGACCGGCACATCTTCCTGTGCACCTCGGGGAGCCTGTCCATGTCGCAATCGGCGATCGGCCAGCTCACCGACGCGCTGCCGCCGCCGGTCGGCGACGAGAAGGCGCTCACCTTGCCGACGGCGCCCTCGATGTTCCGGGTCGCCGAGCTGGTCGGAGAGGCGGTGCAGAGCGTCAACCGGAGCGTCGGCTCCTTGCTTGCCGAGGCGAACATCTCGAGCTCGGTCTCGCTGCTTCTGGGCGGCCGGATCGGGAGCGAGCCGCCGTCGCTCTACCTGGTCTATTCGGCCGGCAACTTCATCCAATGCTCGCCGGAATCGCCTTTCCTTCAGATCGGCGAGACCAAGTACGGCAAGCCGATCCTCGACCGCGGGATCCGCTACGGAACCAGGCTCGACGAGGCGGTGAAGGTCGCCTTGCTCTCGTTCGACAGCGCCATGCGCTCCAACCTCGGGGTCGCCCGTCCGCTCGACCTCATGGTCATGCCGGCCGATCCGTCGCGGCCGGTCCTGACCCGGCGGATCGAGGCCGACGACAGCTATTTCAACGAATTGTCGCTGCGCTGGGCGGTGCTTCTGCACGAGGCGACCGGCCAGATCCCGAACCCGCCGTGGATGGCGGGATAATCCTCCCCGCGCAAGCGTGGGGAGGGGGACCACCCGAAGGGTGGGGGAGGGGTACTGGCAGAAGCTTGTGCGATTACCCCTCCACCATGCTTCGCATGGTCCCCCTCCCCATCTAGGGATGGGGAGGATTAAGCGGCGGCCCTGCCGCCTTCGATCGAGGTCAGCTTCGGCGCGGCCAGCGCCGCCGCTGCTTCCGCGTTCAACGGCGGCGACAAGAGATAGCCCTGGCCTTCCCGGCAGCCCAGCTCCCTGAGGAGGTGAAGCTGCTCGTCGGTTTCGATATGCTCCGCGACGGACGGCAGGCCGAGCGCCGCGCACAGGTCGAGCACGCCCTTGAGGAGGCGGCGGCTGCGCAGGGAATCGGAGAGGGTGGAGATCAGGGATCCGTCCAGCTTCACGCCATCGAACTGCATCTCGCGAAGATAGGAGATGGAGGCATGCCCGGCCCCGAAATCGTCGAGCACGATCCTGGCGCCGGCGCCGCGAAGCGCCTGGAGATTCTCGCGGGCGATCTCGAAATCGGCGAGCAGGGCGGTCTCGGTCACTTCCAGCTGGAGCCGGGCGGGGTCGAGCCGGGTCCGGTCGAGAAGCGCGAGCAGGCGCTGCGCGGAGCCGGCGGTGCAGAGCTGGACCGCGCTGAGGTTGAACGAGAGCCGGACCGAGCCGGCCCAGCGGGCGGCCTCGGCGGCGGCGTCGGAGAGGAGCTTGTCGCTGAGCTGCTCGATGACGTTTATCTGCTCGGCGATCGGGATGAACTGATCGGGCGGGATCGGGCCGAGCGAGTCGTCGTTCCAGCGGGCGAGCGCTTCCAGCGCCTTGAGCTCGCCGGTGGCGAGGTCGGTGATCGGCTGGTAGACGAGGCCGATCCGCTCCAGGGTTTCGGGCTGGCGAAGCGCCTGTTCGATCAGGATCCGGCGGCGGTGTATCTCGTGCATTTCGGGCGAGTAGACGGCGACGCCGGAGCGGCCGCCTTCCTTGGCGCGATAGAGGGCGGTGTCGGCCCGGATCAGCGCCTCCTCGACGTCGCAATCGCCCGTGAGCAGCAGGGTGACCCCGCAGCAGCCCGAGACGCGGAACTCGCGGCCGTCGACCAGGAAGGGTTCCTGCAGCGCCGCGCAGATCGCGGCTCCGGCGCTGTTCGCGCCGGTCATCGAGCGGATCCGCGGAAGCAGCAAGGCGAATTCGTCGCCGCCGGTCCGGGCGATCAGCGCTCCGTCGCCGCCGGCCCGGGCGAGGCGGCTCCCGATCCCCTCCAGCACGCGGTCGCCGGCGGCGTGGCCGAACGTGTCGTTGATCGGCTTGAAGCCGTCGAGATCGACCATCGCCAAAGCGAAGCCGCTGCGCGAGCGGGCGAGAGCGGCGGCGCGCCGGCCGAGCGCCCGGAGGAAGGCGCGGCGGTTGGCGAGGCCGGTCAGGGGATCGGTGTCGGCGATCAGCCTGGCCTTGGCCTTTTCCGCCTTGGCGAGCCGTTCGGCGCGCTGCGCGCGCTCGCGCTCGAGGGTGATCGCGGTGCGCGATTCGACCAGCTCGCAAAAGCCTTCGTCGTGAAGCCCGAGCTGGCGCAACAGGACGAGGATGATCGAGAACAGGCCCACGCCCATGGCGACATGGGCGGCGTCGGAGGTGAAGATCAGCAGGACAGCCAGCGGCAGGCCGAGCAGAAGAAGCGGAGTGCGCGCCGCCGCCGGATAGCGGCTGACCCCGTAGGCGCAGCCGATCGCGGCGAGGCTCGCGAAAAGGATGATGAAATCGTGATCGGTGGAAGGGCGGGTCGCCATCAGCCGGAACGACCAGGCGCAGAAGGCCAGGCTGAACACGACCGAGAAGACCAGCATCTTGCGCAGCTCGGTCAGGATCCGCTCGGGCTCCAGGACGCGGTTGCGCACCTTGAGCCAGTGCGCGACCCGCATGACGATCAACGCTCCGACGATCAGCGGGAAATCGAAGACGGAATCGAACCGCCCCCCGGACGCCAGATAGAGGCCGATCATGTTGGAGAAGATGACGATGTAGAGAAGAGGGACCTGGCGCTGGAGCGCGCGAAAGCGCTCCTCGAGGAGAATCCGCCCGCTTACGGTCTCCACTTCGCCGGCATCCACGAGCCGGCGCAATCTCCAAAGTCCCCGCCCCATGGGCCCCGATTTAGGCGGAAAGGGTTAAGAGGTGGTTTTGACCTGGAGCAGTGAGGCCGCCGTCATCCCGGCGAAAGCCGGGACCTCGTGACGAGAAGTCTCGGCGGGTCTCCCCGAGGTCCCGGCCTTCGCCGTGATGACGGCTATCTCAAAGGAAGCTCGCGCTGGTCGGGGTCGAAGCGGCTCCAGCCGCCGGGGCCGAGCCGCTCGAGCGGGCGGAAGCGGGCCTTGTAGGCCATTCGCCGCGAGCTTTCGACCCAATAGCCGAGATAGACGTAGGGAAGGCCCGCTTTCCCCGCCCGGACGATATGGTCGAGGATGATGTAGGTGCCCAGCCCGGGCCGCACCGGATCGTCGGGCTCGAAGAAGCTGTAGATCATCGACAGTCCGTCCGCCTGCTGGTCGGTGAGGCAGGCGCCGACCAGCTTGCCCGGCCGGCCGCCGACGGAGGGCTCGCGATATTCGATGACGTAGGTCTTGACCGGCGACTGCTCGATCATGTCGCTGAAGTCGCTCTCGTCCATGCCGACCATTCCGCCGTCGGGGTGGCGCCGCTTCAGGTAGCGGCGCAGGAGTGCATATTGCTCCTCGGTCGCCCAGGGCTTGCAGGCGGTGACCTCGAGCTCGCTATGGCGCTTCAGCATCCGGCGCTGGCTTGCGCTCGGCTGGAACTCGGAAGCGACGACCCGGACCGAGACGCAGGCCGAGCAATCGAGGCAGGACGGGCGGTAGGCCACCGCCTGGCTGCGGCGAAAGCCGATCCGTCCGAGCGCGTCGTTCAGGTCCGCGGCATGCTGCCCTGCAAGCTCCGTGAACACCTTCCGCTCCGTCTTGCCCGCGAGATACGGACAGGGGGCCGGGCTGGTCACGAAGAAGCGGGGAAAGCGGAAGGGTGCGCTCAACGGGGCTCCGGGGTTGAAAGGCTTGGTTGAGACTCGGTTTATGCGTCTTTGCCGGCCGCTTGGGAAGGGTCTGGTGAGCCCCAAACGGCGTTAACCAACATACGTTCCTATGCGGGACGGCGGCTCAGCGAATCTCAACGGGATGGACGTAGAAGCCCGCCTCCTCGAGCGCCCGGACGAGGGCTTCGAGATGCTCGGCGTCCCGCGCCTCGCACTCGACGTCGATGAAGGCGTCCTTGGCGGGAAGGGTGGTGAAGACGCGCTGGTGGTAGATCTCGATGATGTTCGCGCCGTGGGCGTCGAACAACTTCATCACCGCGAGCAGCGCTCCCGGCCGGTCCTGGAGCTGGATGCGGAGCCGGGCCATCCGGCCGGAGCGGGCGAGGTCCCTCAGCAGGACGGTGGCGAGCAGGCGGGTGTCGATATTGCCGCCGGTCAGGATGAGGCCGACGTTGCGGTCCCGGAAACGGTCGGGGTGGGCGAGCAACGCGGCGAGCCCGGCCGCGCCCGCCCCTTCGGCGACGGTCTTCTCGATCTGCAGGTAGAGGCTGACCGCGGTCTCGATCTCGCGCTCATGGACCAGCAATATCTCATCGACCACGCGCTCGATGATCTCCGGGGTGAGCAGGCCAGGCTTCTTGACCGCGATGCCCTCGGCCAGAGTGTCACCCGCCGACGGCATGTCCTTGCCGCTGATCCGGCAGTACATCGAGGGATAGAGCTCGGCCTGGACGCCGACGATGGCGAGCTCGGGGCGAAGCGCCCTCGCCGCGGTGCCGACCCCGGAGATGAGGCCGCCACCGCCGATCGGCACGACCAGAGTGTCGATCTCGGGCGCGTCGGCGAGAAGCTCGAGCGCCACCGTGCCCTGGCCGGCGATGATCTCGGGATCGTCGAACGGATGGACGAAGGTGAGGCTTTCCGTCTCGGCGATGCGCAGCGCCTCGCCATAGGCCTCGTCGTACATTTCACCGTGAAGGACGATCCGGGCGCCGTGCCCCTCGGTCTGCTTCACCTTGATGCTGGGCGTGGGAGTCGGCATCACGATGGTCACCGGGACCCCGAGCCGGCGGCCGTGATAGGCGACCGCCTGGGCATGGTTGCCGGCCGACGACGCGATCACGCCGCGCGAGCGGGTCGCCGGATCCATCAGCAGCAATTTGTTGAGCGCGCCGCGCTCCTTGTAGGCGGCGGTGAACTGGAGGTTCTCGAACTTCACCCAGACATTGGCGCCGGTCGCCTCGGACAAGGTCCGGCTGAGCAGGGTCGGGGTGCGGACGACGGCGCCTTCGATCCGCTTCGCCGCCGCTTCGATGTCGGCGAGGGTAAGGATCGGATCGGGGGCGGGTGCCGGGCTGGCCATAGGGCAGTCGTCTAGACCATCTGGCGCCTGGGCGAAACACGCCCTATGCGCCGGGGCCTATGAGTATTTTTCAGGCTTTGCGCCGCGCCGCCGTCCTCCCCTCCCTGAAAGGGAGGGGCTGGGGGTGGGTGCGCCGCTCAGCGGCGCCCCTAACGTCCGTGCGGGAACCGTCCAGGGCGGCATCGAGCCGCCCTGGCCGGACCCACCCCTCAATCCCCTCCCTGTTAGGGAGGGGAGGTCTCGCCCTCTCCCTGCTCTTCGCCACTCCGGCAATCGCCGACGTCCTCGTCGACAACGTCAACGGCTATACGATCGGCGCCGACGGGCGCCTGGTCCGCTTCTCGGCGATGCTGGTCGGCGACGACGGCAAGGTCGAGCGGCTCTACCAGCGCGGCGAGAAGGTGCAGCGGACCAGGTTCCGCTTCGACGGCAAGGGCCGAACCCTCCTGCCCGGCCTGATCGACGCCCACGGCCATGTCATGGGGCTCGGCCTCAACGCGCTCCAGCTCGACCTTTCCGACACCAAAACGCTGCAGGAGGCGCAGGCGAAGATCGCCGCTTATGCGTCCGCAAATCCGACTCCACGCTGGATCATCGGCCGCGGCTGGAACCAGGAGACCTGGGGCCTCGGCCGCTTCCCCACCGCCGCCGAGCTCGACTCCGTCGTCCGCGACCGGCCGGTCTGGCTCGAACGGGTGGACGGCCATGCCGGCTGGGCCAACAGCCAGGCGATGAAGGAAGCCGGGATCACGGCCCGGACCGAATCGCCCGCCGGCGGGCGGATCGAGAAAGCGGGCGGCCAGCCGAGCGGGATCTTCGTCGACGCCGCCTCCTCGCTGATCGACAAGGTCGTTCCGCCGGCCCTTCCCCGCACCCGCGACCAGGCGCTCGACCGGGCGCAGGAGATCATGCTCTCCAACGGCCTCACCGCCGCGGCCGACATGGGCACCAGCCCGGACGACTGGCTGGTCATGCGCCGCGCCGGCGACGACGGCCGGCTCAAGGTCCGGATCATCGCCTACGGCGCCGGGGTCGAGAGCGCCCTCGCCATCGCCGGCACCCGGCCGACGCCGTGGCTCTACGGCGACCGGCTTCGGCTGGTCGGGGTCAAGCTCTATTCCGACGGAGCCCTCGGCTCGCGCGGCGCCTGGCTGAAGCAGCCCTACAAGGACAGCCCCGGCACCCGCGGCCTGAGCTTCGTCACCGAGACGGAGTTGCTCAACATCATGAGCCGGGCGGCGATGGACCGATTCCAGATCGCCGTCCACGCCATCGGCGACGCCGCCAACGCCCAGCTGCTCGGCGCCATCGAGGAGCTCGCCAACACTTACAAGGGCGACCGCCGGTGGCGGATCGAGCATGCCCAGATCGTCGATCCCGCCGACCTCGCCCGCTTCGGCCGCAACGGGATCATCGCGTCGATGCAGCCGGTCCACGAGACCAGCGACTGGCGGATGGCCGAGGCCCGGATGGGGATGGAAAGGCTCGGCGGCGCCTATGCCTGGCGGAGCATGATCGCCAACCGCTCGCTCCTCGCCTTCGGCTCCGACTTCCCGGTCGAATCCCCCAACCCCTTCCCCGGCCTCGCCGCCGCGATCAGCCGCCAGGACCCGAGCGGCCAGCCCCCCGGCGGCTGGCTCCCGGAGCAGCGCGTGACCCTCGAGCAGGCCCTCGCCGCCTTCACCCGGGGCGCGGCCTACGCCGGCTTCGCGGAGGACCGGATCGGAAGCCTCGAGAAAGGCCGCTGGGCCGACTTCATCCTCGTCGACCGCGACATCTTCGACGTTCCGACGCCCAGGCAGCTTCGGGAGACGAAGGTGGTGGAGACGTGGATCGCTGGGAAGAAGGTCTGGCCGCAATAATCCGGATTTTGGGTACGCTCAGGGGCGTGATATTTCGGCGCCATGAAAATGCGCCGCATCGAATTGCTCATCAGCGATGCCGAGATGAAGCGGATAGAGCGCGAGACCGCTTCACTCGGGGTCAGCCCCAGCGAATATGTTTCTCAGGCTGCGGCATTGCTGGACGCCGAGGACATGAAGGCCGCCAGAGAATTGCCTTCGCTTCTCCCTGAGTTTAACGCGGCGCTGGATCGCATTCATGGCACCCTGGTCGCCGCTGCCGAGCGCAGCGAAAAGCACCGGCAGGAGATGGCTCGAATGCGCACGCCGGAATACCGCGAGGAGGTAAGGCGGTCGATCGAAAAGGATTTGGCCGGACTGGATGCCGTGGCCTCCCTGTTCGGTGGGGCACCGGCCAAAGGCTCGACTTCTGAATTACAACCGCCCGTGGATGCGATAGTCGGCGAACGAGCGACCGAAGCCGGCGCCGCCGGAACCAGCGTGCGTGAGGCCCGCCAAACTTGGAAGGAGGAGAATTCCGAGCGCAAGAAAAAACCCAGTCAGTGAGTTGGATCGGCGGCACCTTCGCTGGATTAAGACGCCTCATCCAGCTCGATGCCGATGTGGCGCGGCTGGACCGGTCGGTCGAGAGAATCGAAACCGACGTCAGGGATCACGACCGGAGACTGGTCAGAATCGAAACCCTGATCGAAATCAGCCGATCAGCCGCAGCGCTGCCGCCCCATTAGTCAGGAAGCAGCCAGCTGCAGGGCCTTCAGCCTTCCAACGGTGAGGATTTGCGGCAGAAACTCCGGCCCTTTCCCCGGCGCATACCAGAGATAAAGCGGCACGCCCGACCGTCCCTGCTTCTCCAGGAACCGGCCGATCGCCGCGTCGCCTCGGGTCCAGTCGCCGACGAGCACCGCGGCCTTCCTGTCGCGGAAGGCGGCGGCGACTTCCTCCCGGTCGAGGACGGCGGCCTCGTTGACCTTGCAGGTGAGGCACCAGTCGGCGGTGAAATAGACGAAGACCGGCCGCCCCTCCGCTCGCAGCTGCGCAAGCCTCGCCTCGCTGAAAGGTTCGGCGTTGAGCGCGCCGCCCGTGCGGGCCTCGGCCGGAGCCGTGGGCGCCGGCAGGAGAGCGACGGCCGCGCCCGCGGCGAGCACCGCCGGAGCGAGCGGAAGCCAGCCATGCCGGCGTCCGGCCCACCACAGGATCAGGCCGAGAGCCGCCGCCGCGGCGAGTCCCACCGCCAGCCCCGTCAGCCCGGTCTGCCGCTCGAGAATCCAGGCGAGCCCGAGCGCGGTCAGCGCCATCGGGATCGCCAGGATGTGGCGGAAGCGGACCATCCAGGGGCCGGGCCGGGGCAGCCGCCGCCGCAAGGCGGGAATGTAGCCGAGCAGAAGGAAGGGCAGAGCGAGACCCAGGCCGAGGCCTGCGAAGACCGCCAGCGCTCCCGCCGCCGGCAGGATCAGAGCGGCGCCCAGGGCTACGCCCATGAAGGGGCCGGTGCAGGGGGTCGCGACGAAGGCGGCGAGGGCGCCCGTCCCGAAGGCTCCGGTACGGCCGCCCCCGAGACGCCCGCCGAGCGAAGGCAGCTCGAAAAGGCCGGCGAGGTTGAGGGCGATGGCGGTGACGAGCAGGAGCAGGAACAGGATGACCCTGGGATCCTGAAGCTGGAAAGCCCAGCCGACCGACGCTCCGCCGGCCCGGACCGCCAGAAGCAATGCGCCCAAGGCGAGGCAGGCCAGCACCGCCCCGGCCGTGTAGGCGAGCGCCTCGCGCCGCGCCTCGCGCTCCTCGCCGCCCGCTCGGGCGAGGCTCAGCGCCTTGAGGCTGAGGATCGGGAAGACGCAGGGCATGACGTTGAGCAGCAGCCCCCCGACCAGGGCGCCGGCGACGGCGAGGAACATCGCCCGGAAGCCCGGCTCCGGCTGCGCCGCGGCGGTTCCGGCCGGGGTGCCGGAGGGGCCGACCGCCCCCGGCGCCGCGCGCACCGATAGACCCTGCCCCGGTCCGAGCTTCAGCACGCCTTCGAGCGACGCGGGGGCGCCCGCCCCCGCCTGCGTCTCCACGATCAGCAAGTCTCCGCGCCGCGACACCGCCTGGGGCGCGGAATAGACCAGCGCCTGCTCGGTCACCGGATAGAAATAGGGGTCCTCGACCGTGGCCGAAGCGGGCAGCGGGATCGCGATCCGGAGCAAGCCGCCGCGCCGTTCGAAGCGCGCCGCTTCGGGCAGCGGCCTGGGAAGGGCCTGGCGATAGCGGTCGAACCCGGCCGCGGTGGGCGATCGGCCGTCGCCGACTTCCAGATCCACCGCGATCTCCGCCGATTCCGGGACGCAGATACGGTCGGTACAAACGAGATAATCGACCTTGCCTCGAACCGGCAGCTTCGCCCCGGGTGCGAGGCCCGAGGGCAGCTGAAGATCGACGAGAAGTGCGTGCTCGCCCTCGAAGACATAGTTCATCAGCCCCTGGATGATCAGCCTTTCGGGCACAGGGTAGCGGATCGGGCCGGCACTCGCCCCGGCCGGAAGCTGCCAGGCGATCCGGGTGCCGACCCCCGCGTCCCCGGGATTCTGCCAATAGCCGTGCCAGCCGGGACGGGGGCTCATGACGAGGGCGAGGGTGACCCTGGAGCCGGGGGCGGGCCGCGCCGTCTCCGGGACGAGGCGGACGGACATCGCCTTCTGGCCCGGCGGCAGCTGGGCCAGCGCGGGGAAGGCACAGAGAAGCAGGAGCAGGATGAGGAGAAGGCGATTCACGAGGCGGGTATAGCAGTACTTATCCTCCCCGCGAGCAAAGCTCGTGGGGAGGGGGACCACCCGAAGGGTGGTGGAGGGGTAGCTGGAACAGGCCTGCGCAATACCCCTCCACCATGCTTCGCATGGTCCCCCTCCCCACCGCTTCGCGATGGGGAGGCAAGTCAGTCCAGGTTCGGCCTCAGCCAGCGTTCCGCCTCCTGAAGCGACACCCCCCGCCGCCCGGCATAATCCTCGAGCTGGTCCCGCCCGATCCTCGCCACTCCGAAATACTGGCTGTCGCGATGGGCGAAGTAGAAGCCGGAGACGGCGGAGGTCGGGAGCATCGCCATGCTCTCCGTGAGGGTGACCCCCGCGGGCTCCCCCCCGAGCATGTCGAACAGGACGGGCTTGAGGCTGTGGTCCGGGCAGGCCGGATAGCCGGGGGCCGGGCGGATTCCGGTATAGGTCTCGCGGATCAGCTGCTGGTTGGTGAGATGCTCCTCGGCATAGCCCCAGACGCTGTTGCGGACATGGGCGTGGAGCACCTCGGCGAAGGCTTCGGCAAGGCGGTCGGCCAGCGCTTTCAATAGGATGTCCGAATAATCGTCATTCTGCTCCTTGAAGCGGGCGAGATGCGGCTCGAGGCCGTGGATCCCGACCGCGAAACCGCCGATCCAGTCCTCCTCGTCGGGGGAAATGAAGTCCGCGAGGCACATGTTCGGCCGGCCCTCGCGCTTCTTCACCTGCTGGCGCAGGAAGGGGAGCCGGGTCCAGCCGTTGCCGGCGAGGACCAGGACGTCGTCGCCCTCGCGCCTGCAGCGCCACAGGCCGACGGTTCCGCGCGGGGTGACCCAATGCTCGGCGATCATCCTGTCGAGCATCGCCTGGGCGTCGTTGAACAGCGAAGTCGCGCTTTCGCCGACGATCGGGTCGGTGAGGATCGCGGGATAATTGCCGGCCAGCTCCCAGGCACGGAAGAAGGGAGTCCAGTCGATCGAGGCCCGGAGGTCGCGGACCGGCCATTCGCCGAACTGGTGGAGGCCGGGCCGCTGCGGCGCCGGCGGCTTGCCTTCGGGGTCGAACGGGAGAGCGTTGGCCCGGGCTTCCGCGAGCGTCGACAGCTCGCTGTGGCCGCTTCGCGCGCGCGTCTGGCGAACGATCTCGTAATCCTCGGCGGTCTTGGCGATCAGAGGCTCGGCCTGGGTCTCCGAGACGAGCGAGGAGGCGACTCCGACCGCCCGGCTGGCATCGAGGACGTGGAGGACCGGGCCTTCATAGGCCGGGTCGATCCGGATCGCCGTGTGCACCTTGCTGGTCGTCGCTCCCCCGATCAGCAGCGGAAGGGTCATCCCGGCGCGCTGCATCTCGTCAGCGACCGTCACCATCTCGTCGAGCGAGGGGGTGATCAGGCCGGAGAGGCCGATCATGTCGGCCTTGTTCTCGTTCGCCGCCTTGAGGATGTCGGCCCAGGGCACCATCACGCCCAAATCGATCACCTCGAAGCCGTTGCACTGCAGGACGACCCCGACGATGTTCTTGCCGATATCGTGGACGTCGCCCTTGACGGTGGCCATGACGATCCGCCCCTTGCCGGCGGTGGCGCCGGTCCGCTCCTTCTCCGCCTCGATGAAGGGGATGAGGTGGGCGACCGCCTTCTTCATCACCCGCGCCGACTTGACCACCTGCGGAAGGAACATCTTGCCCGAGCCGAACAGGTCGCCGACGACGTTCATCCCGTCCATCAGCGGGCCCTCGATGACGTGGATCGGCCGCTCGGCACTCTGCCGCGCCTCCTCGGTGTCGTCGACGACATAGGCGTCGATGCCCTTGACGAGCGCGTGCTCGAGCCTCTTGCCGACGTCCCAGCCGCGCCATTCGGCCTCGGCTTTCTCTCGGACGGGATCGGAGCCGAGGAACTTCTCCGCCAGGGTCACCAGCCGCTCCGTCGAGTCGTCGCGGCGGTCGAGGATGACGTCCTCGCAGGCTTCGCGAAGCTCCGGATCGATCGTATCGTAGACGTCCAGCTGGCCGGCGTTGACGATCGCCATGTCGAGGCCGGCCGGTATGGCGTGGTAGAGGAAGATCGAGTGCATCGCGCGGCGCACGGGCTCGTTGCCGCGGAAGGAGAAGCTCAAGTTGGAGAGGCCGCCGGAGATGTGGACGTGGGGGCAGCGCGCCTTGATCTCGCGGCAGGCGGCGATGAAGTCCAAAGCGTAGCGGCGATGCTCCTCGATTCCCGTGGCGATGGCGAAGATGTTGGGATCGAAGATGATGTCTTCGGGCGGGAAGCCCTCGCCGACGAGCAATTTGTAGGCGCGCTCGCAAATCTCGACCTTGCGCTCCATCGTGTCGGCCTGGCCGACCTCGTCGAAGGCCATGACGACGACGGCGGCGCCGTAATCGCGAACCTTGCGGGCGTGGTTGAGGAACTCCTCCTCGCCTTCCTTCATGCTGATCGAATTGACGATCGGCTTGCCCGAGACGCATTTCAGGCCGGCTTCGATCACCGTCCATTTCGAGCTGTCGATCATCACCGGGACCCGGGCGATGTCGGGCTCGGCGGCGATCAGCTTGAGGAAGGTGGTCATCGCATATTCGGAGTCGAGAAGGCCCTCATCCATGTTGACGTCGATGACCTGGGCGCCGTTCTCCACCTGCTGGCGTGCGACCTCGACCGCGGCGGCATAATCGCCGGCCATGACCAGCTTCTTGAAGCGGGCCGAGCCGGTGACGTTGGTCCGCTCGCCGATATTGACGAAGGTGGCGGAGGCGGCGGTTGCGGGTTCGGGCAGGGGTGCGGTGGCCATGGTTTTCTCGGTTCTTTGAGTTCCAGTCATGCCGGACCTGATCCGGCATCCACCTTCCCTTGCTGGTTCGAGGGAAGAAGGCGGACCCCCGGATCAAGTCGGGGGTGACGATTTGGGGTTAAGCCGCAAGGACCATCGGCTCGATTCCCGCCAGGAGGGTCTGGCGCCTCGGCGCGGCGATCTTCCTCGGGCCGAAGCCCTTCACGGCCTCGGCGATCGCACCGATATGGGCCGGAGTGGTTCCGCAGCAGCCGCCGACGATGTTGACGATCCCCTGCTCGGCCCACTGGCGGACCTGGGCCGCGGTCTCGGCCGGTCCCTCGTCATATTCGCCGAGATCGTTGGGAAGGCCGGCATTGGGATAGGCCATGATCAACGTGTCAGCGATCCCGGACAGGACCGCGACATGGGATCGAAGCTGGGCCGCTCCGAACGAGCAGTTGAGCCCGATCGAAAGCGGCTTCGCATGGCGCACGCTCGCCCAGAAGGCCTCGATCGAATGGCCCGACAGGTTGCGGCCGGAGAGATCGGTGATCGTCATCGACAGCATGATCGGAAGGTCGCGGTCGACCCGCCGGGCGGCGTGTACGGCCGCCTTGGCGTTCAACGTGTCGAACACCGTCTCGATGAGGACGATCTCCGCCCCGCCCTCGACCAGCCCCTCGATCTGCTCGACATAGACGTCCGAGAGGGTGTCGAAGTCGATCTCGCGATAGCCGGGATCGTTGACGTTGGGCGACAGCGACAGGGTCTTGTTGGTGGGGCCGAGCGCTCCGACGGTCCAGCGCTTCCTGCCGTCCTTCTGGGCCTCGCGGTCGGCGACCTCGGCGATGATCCGGGCGGCGGCGCAATTGATCTCGCGGACCATGTGCTCCGCCCCGTAATCGGCCTGGCTGATCCGGTTGGCGTTGAAGCTGTTGGTGGCGAGAAGCTCAGCGCCGGCGTCGGCGAAGCTCTGGCAGATGTCGCGGACCAGCTCCGGCTGGGTGAGGTTGAGAAGGTCGTTATTGCCCTTCTGGTCGCGCGACAGGCCGAGGCTGCCGGCATAATCGGCCTCGCGCAGGCGGCGGTTCTGCACCTGGGTCCCGTAGGCGCCGTCCTTGATCAGGATTCGCTCGGCGGCGGCGGCCCTAAGCTGCTGTTCGACGTTCATTTTCATCCTTCGGGCGAAGGCCGAGCAAATGGCAGATGGCGTAGGCCAGCTCGGCGCGGTTCAAGGTGTAGAAGTGGAACTGGCGGACCCCGCCGGCATAAAGCTGGCCGCAAAGCTCGGCGGCGACGGTGGCGGCGACGAGCTGGCGGGCGGCGGGAAGGTCGTCCAGCCCCTCGAAGAGCTTGTCCATCCAGGGCGGGATGGCGGCGCCGCACATGGCCGCGAACTTGCGGGTCTGGGCGACGTTGGAGACGGGCAGGATGCCGGGGACCAGCTCGGCGTCGATGCCGGCCGCCGCGGCCTCGTCGCGGAAGCGGAAGAAGCTTTCGGGCGAGAAGAAGAACTGGGTGATGGCGCGGTCCGCGCCGGAGTCGATCTTGCGCTTGAGATTGTCGAGGTCGGCGGCCCGGGTCGGCGAATCGGGATGGATCTCGGGATAGGCCGCGACCGAGATTTCGAACGGCGCCACCCGCTTCAACCCGGCGACGAGAGCGGCGGCATTGGCGTAGCCGTCGGGCCGCGCCTGGAAGCCCTTGCCCGGCTCGGGCGGGTCGCCGCGAAGCGCGACGACGTGGCGGATTCCGGCCTGCCAATAGCCCAGGGCGACCTCGTCGATCTCGCTGCGGCTCGCCTCGACGCAGGTGAGGTGGGCGGCGGCGTTGAGCGGCGTCTCCTGCTGGATCCGGACCACCGTGTTGTGGGTGCGCTCGCGGGTCGAGCCTCCCGCGCCGTAGGTGACCGAGACGAAACGCGGAGCGAGCGGCTCCAGCGTCTTGACCGAAGCCCAGAGCGTCTCCTCCATCTTCTCGGTCTTGGGCGGGAAGAATTCGAAGCTCACGCCGATGTCGCCGGCGACGTCGGCGAAGAGCGGCTCGCGCCATTTGGCGATGTCGGGAACGCCCGGGTTCATGCGACCACCTTCAATTTTTCCTGGGGGCGCTCGCCTTCCCAGAGGGTGACGGTGAGCTCGCCGCCTTCGAGATGCTCCACGACCCGGCCGCGAAGGCCTGCGCCGTCCAGATATTTGAGCATCGCCTCGTCGGCGAAGCCGAGGCGGAGGTGGGCGTCGCGGGCCCGCAATTCCTCGCGCTCGTGCGGCGCGAAGTCGACGATGAGCAGCCGCCCGCCCGGCGCGAGCAGACGGGCCGCCTCGGCGACCGCGGCGGCGGGCTGCTGGGCGTAATGGAGCACCTGGTGGAGGATGACGGTGTCGGCCGAACCTGCGGCGAGCGGCAAGGCGTACATGTCGCCCTGGCGGAGCTCGGCCGCTGCGAGGCCGGCTTGGGCGAGCTTGACCCGGGCGAGGCGGAGCATCTCGGGCGAGCGGTCGACCCCGAGGGCGCGCTCGGCGGCGGGCCCGAACAATTCGAGCATCCGGCCGGTGCCGGTGCCGATGTCGACCAGACGCCCGACCGGGCGGTCCCCGAGGGCCCGGGCGCAGGCGGCCTCGACCTCGCACTCGGCGATGTGAAGCGAGCGGATCTCGTCCCAGTCGCCGGCATGGGCGGCGAAATAAAGTTCGGCCGCGGCGGCGCGGTCCGCGCGCACGGCCGCCAGGCGGGCGGCGTCGGCCGCCGCCCAGGGGTCCTCGCCGTCAATCTCGGCCCATTGTTCGAGCGCCGCGAAGAGCGGCTCGACCCGCGCCGGCTCGGCGAGGCTGAGGAACACCCAGCTCCCCTCCTTGCGGCGCTCGGCGAGGCCCGCCTCGATCAGGATCCGGACGTGGCGCGAGACCCGCGGCTGGCTCTGGCCCAGCACCTGGGCGAGCTCGCCGACCGACAGCTCCATCGCACGAAGCAGGGCGAGGATCCGAAGGCGGGTCGGGTCGCCCAGCGATCGGAAGATCTCGGCGGCGGCGGGGGCGGTGGGAAACATGGGAATAAGGATATAAAGATATCTTTATATGCGGGTCAAGCACGGCGTGTGGTGCAACCGTCATCCCGGACTTGGTCCGGGATCCATGAACACGGTTGGTGGAGAGCTTCCGCTGTCGGTGTTCATGGATTCCGGCTGTCGCCGCAATGACGGCGCGACCGGCTCGATCACCGTAAAAATACGGCTAAGCTGTTGACTCTCCGAAACGACCTCTCCAGTCTGCCCGCTTCGGTTCGGCGCAATTGCTTACCAAACTAGTAGACATATCGCCGCGCCTCCGATACATCCGGAACCGCCGGAAGCCGGCGTGGGGCCTGCCCCGCGTCCGGACCTCGCCCGGCTAAGCCCTTATTCTCCAAGGAGAGAATGTTATGAAGAAGATCGTCCTCACTGCCGCCGCCACCCTGGCGCTCGGCCTCACCGCCTGCAACAACACCGCCAACGACGCCGGCAACAACGCCACCGACGTCAATGCGACCGAGGTCAATGCCGTCGACGACGTCAACGGCGCCGCCCTCGACGTCAACGGCGCCGCGGCGGTCAGCACCACCGACAACGCGCTCGACAGCATCGGCGACGCCACCGCCAACACGGCGAGCGACCTCGGCAACGCCGCCACCGACGCGGGCAACGCGGTTGCCAACGCCGTCGACTAAGGCGATCGGCCCAGGCCGGATATGAGAGGGTCGCGTGCCGCCGGGCACGCGGCCCTTTTTATTTGGGCCAGCCTGCGGCAAGCTGGCCGGAACAGGGTTTTGCGGGAGATCGATCGATGAAGAAGTTTGGTGTCGTAACGCTGCTAGCCTGCGCGTCGCTGGCCGCCTGCGGTCGTGAGGAGGACGGAAGTCCGACGGCCGCTGAGAACGAGCAGCTCAACAACATCTCCGAGGTGCTCGACACGTCGGCCGACAGCCTGGTCGTCGAGGACCCGGCGCTCGGCAACGGCGAGGCGGCCGCACAGACCGGGGAGCTTCCGGTGGACGGCGGCGATACGAACGACGTGGCGGGGAACGGCATGTAGCATCGTCATTCCGGCGAAAGCCGGAATCCATGAACACCGAAAGTGCCGAATTGTCGCGATCCGTGTTCATGGATCCCGGATCAAGTCCGGGATGACTGCAAAAAAGGGCCGGGGAGTTGCCTCCCGGCCCTCCTTTAGTTGCTGAAGGTGGCCTCAAGTCCGCTCGCTACCCTTGCGGCATTCTATCGGCGTCGCTGGCCGCTTGCCTTGCCGGAGGTTGGCGATGAGCTCGATGGCGTGGTCGCCCGTCACCATGCCGGGATCGCTCCGGCGTCCCCAACGCTCTATGGCTTCCAGAAGCAAGGCGCGCTCATCCTGTGAAAGCGGGCTGGACGCGATCTTCTTAAGCAAGTCGTCGTAAATCTCGCTGGCAAACTCGCCGAACGTGCGGATGAGGAGTCGGCGGCGTGCTCCGCTTTGGCAAAAGACCTGTTCGAGCACCGGCTCATGCCGTTTCTGCCAGGCCATAAGCAGGACCTGGAGCGGCAACGCCGCGGGATCGTCCCTGGCCTGCCTGTCCGCCTCGGGCAGCTTTTCCCATGCCTGCCTCTTCTTCTCGTCATTGAGCTCCCGCGCGGCCCACTCGTCTATGTCGCCCGAATAGTCCGCCGCGAGTGCGAGGGTGAGGCGAGGGCGGGCGCGATAATCGCGGTGAGGCAAGGTTCGGATAGCGGGACCGAAAGAGATGGCGCGCTGGGCGCCGAACCTCTCGACCTGGTACCAGTATAACGAGAGCGCCAGCTCGGGCCACAGGGCCGCGGTTCGCGGATCGGTGCGCCAGGATTCCTTGCCTTCCTCACCGGCGGATTGCATCTCGGCGACATGACCGATCAGCCGCATGGCAGCGACCTCATCGAGTTGCTTGAGCCGGTCCATCAGCCGAGTCTCTACCCATTGGAAGGCGCGATCATAGGCGCCGTTCCTGGCGAAGAAGCGAAGCGCGAGACCGATCCTCTCGGGATCCTCCGGCCTCTCCGCCGCCAACCGGTCGAAGAGCGGCATGGCGTCCGGATGGTCGCCATTGGCAAGTGCGGTCAGGATGCGCCGGCGCATTGCCGAAAAACCCTCCGCTTCTGACTCCCCGATTGGCTCGCCCATGACCAATCGGGCGAGGGCGTCGGCATCCGACTGCTCGCGGTCGGCGGCACGACTGCGAACGCCGTGGGCGGGTAGTTTGCCCTGCTCCAGATCGGCGTAGGCGGCGAGCAGATAAGCCGTCGGCTTGTAAGGAGAGAGAGAGCTGAGATGATCGCGAATATCCGCGATCTCTGCCGGGAGGAGCCGCTCTCCCGCCAACCCCTGGCCGCTTTCGGCGAGCCGCTGGAGGGCCGAGAGCTGCTCCAACGGCGCAGCCGCCGCCTGGATTCGGAGGTAGCGGCGCACGACGCGAACCCAGGTCGAGTCCTCGCCCCCATAATCCTCGTTGATCCGCGAGAAGGCGCTGCCGGTCGGGCGGAGCTGCCCCTCCTTGTCCTTCTGAAGAAGAAGGAGGTAGCGGCCACCCTTTCTGAAGGTCATGCGATTACAAGGTCCGGCATGGCCCTCGGGATGGGATCCGGAGATGTCCGAGAGATCGCTCGGCTCGGGCGCCCCGAGGCGACCCATGACCTCGATGCGGCTCGGCGCTTGGCCCTTGACCCGCTCTCCAACGTCGAACGCGACTTTCGTCAGGTCTTTTCCCGGCCGCTCGGCCCGCGCCGTGGCGACAATGACGGCGTCGGAAATCTGGACCAGCTCGAAATTGGTCGGCCGGACATATTCTTCGCTCATCGAGCAGGCGGCCGCCGGGGCCCAGGGCGAGGCGATCAGGAAAAGGCCAGCGAACGCGGCCAGACTTCGCAAGAGGTTCCGCACGGTCATTCTCCCCGCCGGATTGGCTACGTAAGAGGCCGGCGAGTCAATCGCAGTCAACGAAAAGGGCCGGGGAGTCGCCTCCCCGGCCCTTCTTGTTCCAGCTTCTGGACGTCGGGACCTAGAAGTCCATTCCGCCCATTCCGCCCATTCCGCCGCCGGGCATTCCGCCGCCGCCGGCCGGCTTGTCTTCCGGAGCCTCGCTCACCGCCGCTTCGGTGGTGATGAGGAGACCCGCGACCGAGGCCGCGTCCTGGAGGGCGGTGCGGACGACCTTGGTCGGGTCGATCACGCCGGCCTGGACCAGGTTCTCGTAGACCTCGGTCTGGGCGTTGAAGCCCATCGTCTGGTCGTCGCCGTCGATCAGCTTGCCGGCGACGACGGCGCCGTCATGGCCGGCATTCTCGGCGATCTGGCGGATCGGCGACTGCAAGGCGCGGCGGACGATGTCGATGCCGCGGGTCTGGTCGTCGTTGACGCCCTTCATGCCCTCGAGCGCCTTGGTGGCGTAGAGCAAGGCGACTCCGCCGCCGGGGACGATGCCTTCCTCGACCGCCGCGCGGGTGGCGTGGAGGGCGTCGTCGACCCGGTCCTTGCGCTCCTTGACCTCGATCTCGGACGAGCCGCCGACCTTGATCACCGCAACGCCGCCGGCGAGCTTGGCGAGACGCTCCTGGAGCTTCTCCTTGTCATAGTCGCTGGTGGTGTTCTCGATCTGCGAGCGGATCGCCTCGACCCGCGCCTTGATCCGGTCGCCTTCG
>DASVVM010000039.1:0-17475 GCA_036386555.1 Allosphingosinicella sp. | reverse complement strand
GCGCAGCGCTCGGCGGCGGCGGCGATCTTCTTGCCGCGGATCTCGAACTCGGTCCCGACGCTGTCCTCCTGGAGCATCTCGGCCTGGCCGACGATGGCGGCGAGCGGGTTGTTGAGCTCGTGGCTGACTCCGGCGAGAAGCGAGCCCAAGGCGGCCAGCTTCTCGGACTGGTGGAGGGCGTCGCGCGAGCGCGCCAGCTCCTGCTCGGCGCGCTTGCGGTCGGTGATGTCGACATGGATTCCGGTGACCAGGGTCGCTTCGCCCTCGGCGTCCCGGACGACCGTTCCGAGGGAATGGACCCAGCGCGTGTCGCCGTTCGGCCAGATCACCCGATGCTCCAGCGAGACGGCATCGTTGGGGAAGCCGTTGCGGGCAGACTCCACCACCACGTCCCAATCTTCAGGATGGATGAAGGCTTTGAGAGTCGTCCCGTCGAGGTGCATCTCGCCGTCGACTCCGTAGAGCTCGCGGGAGCGGGCGCTGTACCAGGTCTCGCCGGTCCTCGGATCGATCGTCCAGAGACCCAGATTGGCGCCTTCGACGGCGAGCTCGAACTGCCGCCGGGTCTCGGCCAGCTCGGCCTCGCTTCGCTTGCGGTCGGTGATGTCGAGATGGATTCCGGTCACCATCGTGACCGTGCCCGAGGAGTCGCGCTGGGCCTGGCCGAGGGCGTGGAGCCAGCGGACCTCGCCGCTGGGCCAGATGACCCGATGCTCGAGCGAGACCGTCTCCTCGGGAAAGCCGTCGCGATAGGGCGCGCGCACCGATTCCCAATCTTCCGGGTGGATATATTCCTTCAGGGTCGCGGCATCGATCGGCATGTCCGGATCCATCCCCCACAGCCGGCGCGAAGTATCCGAATGCCAGACCGCGCCGGTGTTCGGATCGACCGACCACAGGCCGAGCCCGGCGCCCTCGACGGCCAGGTCGAGCGTCCGCCGGGCTTCGTCGCGTTCCTCTTCAGCGCGCTTGCGGTCGGTGATGTCGAGGTGGATTCCGCTGACGCTCCGGGCGATCCCCTCCGAATCGCGGTTGAGGGCGCCCAGCGAATAGATCCAGCGGGTCGAGCCGTCGGGGCAGCAGACCCGATACTCGACCTCGATCCGGTCCTGGGTGAAACCGTGGAGATAGGGGTCCGAGACCTCGTTCCAGTGATCCGGATGGACCGAATCGCGGATGACGGCGGTGCTCATCTCCGCATCGGCGGGCAGTCCGTACATCGCCTTCGAGCGGTCGGAATACCAGGTGCGGCCGGTCTCCATGTCGAAGGTCCAGGTGCCCAGCTTGGCGCCGTCGACGGCGAGCTCGAGCCGGCGGCTGGATTCGGCCAGCTCGTCATTGGCCCGCCGCGCCGTGAGATCGCGGGGGCTAAGCAGGAACCGCCGCCTGCCGCCGATGACGAGCGAAGTGACGCTGATCTCGAGCGGGACGACGTCCCCGCACTTCATCCGGACGTCCACGACGACTCTCAGCCCTCGAGTCGGGTCGCCGCCATCGATATAGGCTTCGAGCGCGTCCTCATCCTCCTCCCGCGACGGGTTGCGGTCGATGAGGCTCCAGATCGGCTTGCCCGCGACTTCGCTTCGGAAATAGCCATAGGCTTCCTCGGCGGCGCGGTTGAACTCGAGGATGTCGCCTTTCTCGTCGAGCAGCAGCAGGCAGTTCAGCGACGAGCCGATCACGCTCGCGACGACGCAGGCGATCTCGCCTTCTTCTGCTACCGAACCCATCCCCGACTCCCCAGTCGCCGCGCTTATAGCGGCGGCGGGCCTCCGCAGAAACCGCCTTTCTGTAACAATTGACACAATTTTCCCCGCGGCGCGGAATAGGCCGGACAAGAGTCGGCTCCACAAAGGCGGGGTCGCGGCGTTGTTGCCGCGCCGATTTTGGAGAACCGAAATGACCGCCATCAACGCCAAGAAGAGCCGCCTGCAGCTCGTGCTGCTCGCCGCGGCCGCGCTCGGGTCATCCTCCGCCGTCCTCAGCGGCGCCGTGACCGTCCTTGCGATGCAGCAGCCCGCCCACGTCTCGACGCTCGCCTGAGCGGCGCGACTGGGAGGGATCCTAGATGTACCATGCTTTCAACTTCAGTGACGTCCTCGCCAGCTCGGTCAAAGCGGCCTGGCAGGTCGAGGACGTCCTTCCCCCGGATGCCAAGCTCGATTTCGGCCGCCGCTTCATGCCGGAAACCCTGGCGCGCACCGACGAGATCGACTTTCTGAGCGACGACGAGAAGTGCGTCCTCAACCAGGTTCGCGGCCACGAATATCTGACCATATTCGGCCTCGTGGAGGAGTTCATCCTCCCCTTCGTGCTCGACCATGCCCGCCCGCAGCTGAACGGCGACGACCATCGCGTCCGCGCCCTGCTCAACTTCGCCGGCGAGGAAGCCAAGCACATCCACCTCTTCAAGCTTTTCCACCATCGCTTCACCGAGGGCTTCGGAACGCCCTGCGAGGCGATCGGTCCGGCCGAGGCGATCGCCGCCGAGGTGCTTCGCCACGACCCCCTGTCGGTCGCCCTCGTCATCCTCCAGGTCGAGTGGATGACCCAGAGCCATTATGTCGATTCGGTCCGCGACGACAATGCGCTCGATCCCCTGTTCAAGAGCCTCCTCAAGCATCACTGGATGGAGGAGGCCCAGCACGCCAAGCTCGACACGTTGATGGTCGAAGCGCTTGCCGACGGCCGCGACGAGGCCGGGATCATGGCCGCGATCGACGGCTATCTCGAGATCGGCGCCTTCCTCGACAACGGCTTCGCCGCACAGACCCGGCTCAACCTCGACGCGTTCGAGAAGGCCACCGGCCGCAAGCTCGGCGGCCAGCGCCGCGAGCAGCTGCAGGCCCGGCAGCACCAGGCGCTGCGCTGGACCTATCTCGGCTCGGGCATGGTCCACCCCAGGTTCACGGCCACGCTGGCCGCGCTCTCGCCCGCCGCCCGCGACCGGATCGCGGCCGTGGCCCCCGCTTTCAGCTGATTACCCTGGAGACCTGACATGCTCGATTCCCCCCTGCGCCCGCCGGTCAACGGCCTCGACCTCGCCGCCCTCGACGAGACCGTCGCCGCAATCACCGCCAACCCCAAGCTCGGCCAGGTCGCATTCCGGGTGAAGACCGAATGGAAAGGCCAGACCAAGTCCGAGTCGACCGTCGATTCCTATACGCTTGCCGGCGAGGTCGTGCCGCGCAGCTTCACCATCGTCGCCGACGAGCCGCACGAGCTGCTCGGCACCAACGCCGCGCCCAACCCGCAGGAGCTTCTGATGTCGGCGGTCAACGCCTGCATGATGGTCGGCTATGTCGCCCAGGCCTCGGTGCGCGGGATCACGCTCGACGCCTGCCGGATCGAGACCGAAGGCGAGCTCGACCTGCGCGGCTTCCTCGGGATCGATGAGAGCGTGCCCGTCGGCTACCGCCGCCTCGCCTACACCGTCTTCCTCGAGGGCGACGGCACCCGCGAGCAATATGAGGACATCCACCAGGCGGTGATGGCCACCTCGCCCAATTATTTCAACATGGCGCAGCCGATCCAGATGGTCGGACGGCTGGCCTGACGGCTGCTCCGCAGCCGGCTCCGGCGTTCGGCATGCCCCGCATGCCGAGCCGCCTCCGCTCCCCTGACCCCTAGGGAGAGACTGGGCCCCGGCGGTGAGAACCGCCGGGGCTTTTTTGACGACCTCCACTCCCTGCACGGGAGGGGATCGATCCGGCCGCCATGTCCCCCGGACATGGCTGCGAACGTCCGGGGGACGTTCGCACCGGATCGATGGTGGGTCCGCCGAAGGCGGCCGAAACTCCGACGCCGTAAAAGTCTCGCTTCGCTCGCCTACCCACCCCCAACCCCTCCCTTTCAGGGAGGGGAGGCGTCCGCTCAAATCACATTCGGAAACCGACCCGGGCGTAGAAATAGCGCCCGGGGATGTCGTGCACGGTCTGCGAGAAATTGTTGGATTCGCAGGTGATGCAGCCGGGCGTCTTCTTGTCGAACAGATTGTTCACGCCGAGGGCGAAGTTGAAGCGGTCGTCGAAGCTCGGGCCCGCCCAGCGCAGCTGGAGATCGGTGTACAAGACCGAATCCAGCACGTTGCCGCCGACCTCGTCCAGCTTGGAGACGTAGCGGCCGATCACCGTCACTCCGAAATCCCGCCAGTCCATGTCGACGACGCCCACCGACTTCCACTTCGGAAAGGCCTGGGCCGGAGCGCCGACCTGGGTTCCCTCGCGGCTCAGCAGCTGCGGTCCGGTGGGGCCCGGGACGATCACGTCGAAGTTGCGAAGGAAGGTGTTGTTCCAGGTGAAGCCGAACTTGGCGAAGCCGGTCTCCACGCCGCGGAGCGCCAAATTGACGTCGATGCCCTTGGTCTTGATCGCCGCGATGTTCTGAAGGAAGCCCTGGACCTCGATCAGCTCGCCGTTGACCCGTTCCACCAGGGCGCAGGTCGCCGGATCGTTGGTCAGCAGGCAGTTGAGCACGGTCGTCGGCCTGGGAATGGCCTGGATCGCGCCCTCCACGCGGATTTTGTACCAATTGGCCTCCAGCGAGAAACCGCGCAGGAAGGACGGGCTGAAGACGCCCCCCACCACCCAGCTGCGCGACGTCTCCGGAGCGAGATTGATGTTTCCTCCGGTGCTCACCGAGATCTGGGCGTTCGCCTGCTGATAGCTGCCGTTGGCGGGGACTCCGGCGGCGATGCAGGCGGCCCTCACCGTCGCGTCGTTGGAGAAGCGCTGCGGGGCGTTGTTGCCGGCGTGGGACGAGCAGGGATCGTCCAGCACCTCGTCGAAGCGCGACTGGGTTCCGAACAGCTCGCCGATGGACGGCGCGCGGAAGCCCTCCGCGAAGGTGCCGCGCAGGCGGAGGTCCCTGATCGGCTTCCAGTTGATGCCGGCCTTGAAGGTCGTGGTCGCGCCGGAGGTCGAATAGTCGGATACGCGCACGGCGCCGTTGAGCTCGAGCAATTCGACGAACGGCGCGCCGGCGAGAAGCGGCGCGTTCAATTCGGCATAAGCCTCCTTGACGCTGTAGCTGCCGCTCGTCGGCTGGGCGGGAATGTCTGAGCTGAAGCCGGCGGAAACGATCGGATCGGGATCGAACCGGCCCTTGAGCTTGCGATATTCCGCGCCGACCGCGAGGCCGAGCGGACCGCCCGGCAGGTCGAACAGGCTCCCCGAAAGGTTCACCGTCGCGTCGAACTGGCTCTGCCGGCTGCTGTCATTCTGTTCGAACATCACGAAATTCATCATCTCCGGAGTGATCGAGCCGAAACCGCCGAACAGGTTGAAGGGTACGCAGGGCGCGGTGCACGCGGCCACCGGTCCCAGCGCCTGGCGCAGCTTGCTCGAATCGATGTTGCCGAACATGTCCTGCTCGGCCTTGTTGCGGCCGTAGGAGGCGTTGACGTCCCAGAACCACTCGCGCCCGGACAGGTCGAACTCGCCGTCCAGGGTGGCGACGCCGTAGCTGGCTTCGACGGTCTGCTCGAAGCGCCGCGGGCCGCCCTCCAGGAAGCGCCGGAAGATCGCGCTCACATTGTTGTTCGCACCGCCCAGGTCGACTCCGAACGGGTTGAACGGGTTGCTGGCGCTCACCACGATCGCGCTCAGCACCGGGGTCAGGCCCGAGGTCGGCCCGATTCCGAACGGCAGCGGCGCCGCCTGGTTCTTGGACTCGCGGCGGTTCCACGTCCCCCGGAGGGTGAAGTTGACGTCGTCGGCCAGCTCATATTGCAGGGTGGCGAACGCCCCGGTCCGGTCGAGCGGGATCTGGAGATAGTTGAACGGCGCGAAGTTGAAGCGATCGGCCGTGAGGAAGCCCCGAAAGTCCGCGGGCGTCGGCTTGCGCCCGATCACCGGCGCGATCAGGGTCGCGTTGGCGCCCACGAACGCGCTTCCGGTATAGCGGCCGTTCGGGGTGAAGCTGGAACAGGTCGCCGTGCAGACGTTGGAATAGGGTTCGGGAAAGGCCGAAAGCGCACGCTTGCCGGCCCAGACCGGATCCTGCTTCACATAGCTTCCGCCCAGCACGATCCGAAGCCGGCCCTCGCCGCCATTGCCCCAGCTCAGCTGGTAGTTCTGGCTGAAGCCGTCGCCTTCGTCATAACCGCCCAGCTGCGCCGACGCGACGAAGCCGCGCTGGTTGCGCTTGGTGATGATGTTGACCACGCCGGCGATCGCGTCGGAGCCGTAGATGGCGGAGGCGCCGTCCTGAAGCACCTCGACCCGCTCGATCGCGCTTTCGGGGATCGCGTTGAGATCGGTGGAGCCCGGCACGCCGCTCGCGGAGGCGCCGTTCACGAAGCGAAGGCCGTCGACCAGGACCAGGACGCGCCGCGAGCCGAGGTAGCGCAGGTCGATCTCGGCCGCACCCGCACCGACTCCGCCGCCGTCGGGCGGATTGCCGAGATTGCCCGAATTGTTGAACTTGGAATTGAGGCCGCCGCCGGAGCTCGGCAGGCGCTGAAGCACGTCGTTGACCGAATTGAGGCCGGTCTTTTCCATGTCCGCCCGGTCGACGAAGGTGACCGGTGCATCGAGATCCAGCGGATTGCGGCGGATGCGCGAGCCCGTGACGACGATGTCCTCTTCACTCTGCACGTCCTGGCCCTGAGCGTCCGTCTGGACCGGCTCCTCGGGCACGGGGGTCTGCGCCTGCGCCGGAGCGGCGACGAGAGCGGCGATGAGCGCCATCGAGGCGCAACCCGACCGCAATTTCCAGCTTCCCACGATCATGCCAACCTCCCACATTTCAGCCAGGGCATCAGGTCAGAGAATGGGAGACACTGAAAGAAATTTTCGAATTTGGCCGAGCAAATTCTGCCGGTTGTTGCAGAAACGTTACAATCTCCCGCTTGGTCCATCCTGAACTCGTTTCAGGATTCAGGGTTCAGCCCCTCCGCCGGTTGCCGCTCTTGCATCGAGCGGGGCACCTCGGGGGGCCGGCAGGCCCTGGATTATTTGAGGGAAGGCGCAAAGGCGCAAAGGCGCGACGTAGAAAAAGGGGGCTCTCTACGTCGCGCCTTTGCGCCTTTGCGCCTTCCCCTTGAAACTGGCGCCTGCAGCGCCGGGAGACATTAGGAGCGTTCGTCCCACAGCCTGACCTCTGGGCAGACCCTGAATTCTCCTCCCTGTAACAATTGAAACCAATTTCAACTTGGTGTGGCATTCGGCTGACACAGCCCGTCGCCAAAAGGGTCTCACCAGCCGGGGAGGCTGGAGCCAGGCGGGAGACGGTTTGTGTATTTGTACCGTGCGACGAGGGTCTCCCTCATCCTGCCTGGCGCCGACCTCCCCGGCTGCGCCGCCGGACTTTCCAAAGGGAAGCCGACGGCGACCGGACCCGGCGCCGCCCAGGCTCCGGAATAACCTCAACCGATCGACGAAAAGTCTCCGCCCGGCCGTTGCCGGCGCGGTCAGGGAGTAGAATGAAATGAAGACCATATTGTATGCGTTGGCCTCCGTGGCCGTCCTCGCCGCCGCCGCCACCCCGGCCGCCGCCGAAGGTTTCCGCGCCGAGATCCATGGCGGCTGGGACCATGTCCGTGCCGACAACGGCAGCATCAACAACGACGACAGCGACAGCGGCATCGTCTACGGAATCGGCCTCGGCTACGACGTCGCGGTCGCTCCGAAGGTGGAGCTCGGCCTCGACCTCAGCGCCGACCTCAGCTCGATGGAAGAGTGCGAGAGCAGCGTCGTCGTCGCCAACGACCTGGCCTGCCTCGACGCCGGCCGCGACCTCGCCGCCGCGGTCCGCCTGGGCTACAAGGTTTCCGACCGCGGCACGCTCCACGCGCTGGCCGGCTACACCAACGCCCGCTTCCGCTTCGACTACACTTCCCCGGCGGGCGTCACGGTCCGCGACGGCCGCAACCTCGACGGCTTCCGCCTCGGCGCCGGCTATCAGCACGACATCGGCAAGAACCTGTATGCCAAGGCCGAGTATCGCTACTCGAACTACGAGGCCGACGTGACCCGGCACCAGGCGCTGATCGGCGTCGGCGTCAAGTTCTAAGCCAGTCCCTCAGTCTCCCCCGCCCCTCGGGAGACTCGGCCCCGGCGGTCCATCCCCCGCCGGGGCCAAATTTTCAAATCCTCCCCATCGAAGATCGGGAGGGGGACCACATGCAATGTGGTGGAGGGGTAGATGGCGCAGGAAGCAGAGGGTCCGACGGGAACCTCCCGAGTCCGTGCCTCTACCCCTCCACCATCCTGCGGATGGTCCCCCTCCCCATCTGGCGATGGGGAGGATTTTTAGTTCCGGCCGCTGTTCTGGTTGCCGGTGCGGCTATCCTCGTTGCGGTTTTCGCGCTGCTTCTTGTCGCCGCCGATCTCGTCCTTGCCGCCCTTGTTGAAATCGCCCTTCTTCTTGTCGTCGGTCATGAGGCTCTCCTTTTGCGGGAGAACGGACGGGCGAGGTGGCGGTTTCGCCCTCCTTCGTCATTCGGCGAAAGCCGGAACCTCGGGGAGACCCGCCGAGACTTCTCGTCCGGAGGTCCCGGCTTTCGCCGGGATGACGATCAGGTCCTTGCGATGATCTCCTCCGCCACCCGGTGCGTGCGCTCGTTGTCCACGTCGATGGCGAGGCGGCCGTCCTTCGCCACCAGGGCGCGGATCCGCACTCCGAAGCGGCGCGAGAAATGGCGGAACATGCCGTCCAGAGTAACGAGGCGGGATGCGTAGAGGAACAAAGCGGTCAGCCCGAGCGCCCGGACCGCGTCGCGCTTGCGCTTGGCGAACTGGCCGCCGTAGCGAAAGCTCTCGATCGCCTTGAAGGCGTCCGCGCTGGTCAGCCAGAACAGGTTGCAATTGGAGTAAGCGCCGCCGCGAAAGCGGTAGAAGCGGCGCTGGCCGTCGGGATGGGCGGCGAGGATGTTGCGCTTCTCGGCCATCATCACGACGCCGTCGACGCCGGCCTCGGATCCTGCCTCGGCGATGGAGCGGAAGCCCTCGACGCTCATCAGCACGTTGTCCGCTGTGCACAGGATGAGCGGGAAGCCGGTCGTCCGGCTCGCCTCGACGACGCTGTCGACGATATGATGCTCGGCTCCGAGCGGAGTCAGCCGCCCCTCGGAGTGGAGCCGGGCGACGGTCGGCTCGGCCGCGATGATCGCGAAATCCTCGACCGAGACGAACAGGGGCGATTGCGGGAAGGCGTCGGCGGCAACCCGCAACACCCGGCCGACCATCGCCTCGCCGGCGACGGGCACCAGAGCCTTGTGGCTGACCCCCATCTTCGCCGCCAGCGGATCGAGCGTCGCCGAGCGGCGTCCGGCGAGGACGAGGATTCGGGGATGCTCTGCGGTCAAAGGGGTGGCCTCGGAAGATTGTGGGTGGGCCGCGGTGCGGGCCGGGGCGCGTTATCCGCGACGGGCGGCGGAAGCAACTCCGGGCTGATGTTCGGCTCGGCGACAGGGTCTCGTCCTCCCCGTGAGGCGAAGCCTCATGGGGAGGGGGACCACCCGAAGGGTGGTGGAGGGGCATTACGGACGCAGCGAGGCCCCTCCACCATGAGCAGGTGGACAGTGCCCCGCACTGTCCAGCCCTGTCCGGGGGACAGGGCGGCCTGCTCATTTCGTGCGGTCCCCCTCCCCATCGCCTGCGGCGACGGGGAGGACTGGAACCTACGCCGCCCGCCCCTCCATCGCCTTCTGGCGTCGGCGCTGGACCGAGGAGCCGAGCCCGATCGCCTCGCGATATTTGGCGACGGTGCGGCGGGCGATGTCGAAGCCCTTGGCGCGGAGCAGCTCGACGAGCTGGTCGTCGGAGAGGATGGAGCGCGAATCCTCGGCGGCGATCAGCGCCTTGATGTGGCTCTTGACCGCCTCGGCCGAGACGGCGTCGCCGCCGTCGTTGGACTGGATGCCCGAGGTGAAGAAATATTTGAGCTCGTAGAGGCCGCGGTCGCAGGCGAGATATTTGTTCGAGGTGACCCGGCTCACCGTCGACTCGTGCATCCCGATCGCCTCGGCCACCTGCCTCAGGGTAAGCGGTTTCAATTGCGCGACCCCGTGCCGGAAGAAGCCGTCCTGCTGCTTCACGATCTCGCTGCAGACCTTGACGATCGTCCGGGCGCGCTGGTCGAGCGCCTTCATCAGCCAGTTGGCGCTTGCCAGGCATTCGCTCAGCCAGGCCTTGGAGCGGCGGTCGGCGCCGCCGGTCAGCTCGGCATAATAACGGCGGTTGACGAGCAGGCGCGGCAGCGTCGCCGAATTGAGCTCGATCGCCCAGCCGAAGCCTCGGCGGGCGACGAACACGTCGGGCACCGCCGCCTCGACCCGCTCCGAGCCGGCGAAGCGGCAGCCCGGCTTGGGATCGTAGGCGCGCAGCTCCCGGATCATGTCGCCGAGATCCTCGTCGTCCACTCCGCAGATCCGCTTGAGGGCCGAGAAATTGCCCTTGGCGAGATAGTCGAGATTGTCGATCAGCCGCGCCATCGCGGGATCGTAGCGGTCCGCGTCCTTGGCCTGCAAAGCGAGGCATTCGGCGAGGCTCCGGGCCGCGACCCCGGTCGGGTCGAAGCTCTGGACGATGGCGAGGATGCGCTCGACCTCGGCCAGCGGCACTCCGAGCCGGCCGGCCAGGTCGAGGGTCGAGGCGAGCAAATAGCCGGTCTCGTCGATCTGCTCGATGATCTGGCCGGCGATGACGAGGTCCGGGCCCGACAGGCGCTCGCCGGCCTGGGCGAGGAGATGGCCGTGAAGCGAGACTTCGTCGGAGGCGAAGCTGTCGAAATCCGGACCTTCGCCCTCGTACCCGCCGCCCCCGGACAGCCCTTCCATGCCGAGACCGCCGTCGAGGGCGCGATCCGAGGCGCTGTCCTGGTGGAGGTTCTCGTCGTTGACGTCGAGGTCGAGAGGGGCGTCGCCCGAGCCGAAATCGTCCGCGGACGGCGGTTCGTCCGGGGCCTCGGCCGGAGCCTCGGCGACCGGAGCTTCCTCGGCGGCCCCGGCATCGAGCAGGGGATTGCGCTCGATCTCCTCGGCGATGAAGCTTTCGACCTCGAGGTTGGACAGAGCCAGCAGCCGGATCGCCTGCTGGAGCTGCGGGGTCATCACCAGCGACTGGCTCTGGCGAAGGTCGAGGCGGGGGCCGATCGACATTGGCTCTCTAAAGCTCGAAGCTTTCGCCGAGATAGAGACGGCGGACGTCGGGATCGGCGACCAGCTCCTCCGGGCTTCCGGCGAACAGGACCTGGCCGTCGTAGATGATGCAGGCGCGGTCGACGATGTCCAATGTCTCGCGGACATTATGGTCCGTGATCAGGACCCCGATGTTGCGGTTCTTCAGCTCGATGACGAGGTCGCGGATGTCGGAGATGGAGATCGGGTCGATCCCGGCGAAGGGCTCGTCGAGAAGCATGATCGAGGGATGGGCGGCCAGCGCCCGGGCGATCTCGCAGCGCCGGCGCTCGCCGCCGGACAGAGCCATGGCGGGGGCGTCGCGAAGATGGGTGATGTGGAACTCGCCGAGCAATTGCTCGAGCCGCTCGCGCCGCACCGCCTTGTCGCGCTCGGACACTTCGAGCACGGCCATGATGTTCTGGGCGACGGTGAGGCCGCGGAAGATCGACGTCTCCTGCGGAAGGTAACCGAGGCCGAGGACGGCCCGGCGGTACATGGGCAGGCCGGTGATGTCTTGGCCGTCGAGCAGGATTCGGCCGCTGTCCGGCTTCACCAGGCCCATGACCGAATAGAAGCAGGTCGTCTTGCCGGCCCCGTTGGGGCCGAGCAGCCCGACCACCTCGCCGCGGTCGACGTGGAGCGAGACGTCCTTCAGAACCCTTTTGCGGTCGTAGGATTTGGCCAGGCTGACCACGCAAAGCCCGCGCGCCAGCTCGGCGAACACCTCGGCCTCGCGGGCTCGGGGAAGGGCGGCGGCTTCGTTCATCTTGCGCGCAGGCTTAAGCCATGCGGGTTGAGGGGTAAACTGGCAGGCTTCGTGCATGGATGAAAAAAGGGGGCGGGGAGCGTCCCGTCATCCCGGCGAAAGCCGGGACCTCGGGGAGACCCGTGGTGCCTTTTCCTCGCCGAGGTCCCGGCTTTCGCCGGGATGACGGGGATTCAGCCGCCGTTGCGGGGCGGGACCGTGAACCGTCCGGTGACCCGCCCGCCCTGCCTGGACGTGCCGGGCGGGCCGCCGCCATCCATCACGGCGCGGCCGCTGTCGAGATGGATGACGAGTCGGCCGCCATTCACCCTGGCGTCCTTCTGGACAAGGCTGACGTCGCCGATGAGGGTGATGATTCGCGCCTGGGTGTCGTAAATGCCGACGTTACCGCTCGCCGTCTCCGACGGACTCCGGACGGTCACTCCGCCGGTCGCGTCGATCCGTCGCAACTGGACGCCGCCGCCGCCCGAATAAGCGACGGTGAGGCGCGGCGCAGTGAGGGTGAGCTGGCCCTGGCGGACGACGACGTTGCCGGAGAAGATCGCCCGGTCGGCGCGGTCCTGGACCTCGATTCGATCGGCGGCGACGTCGACCGGCGCGCCGGAATCGTGCCCTTTCAGCGCGGAAACCTGGCCGAACGCCGCCGCCGGGCCGAGGCCGGCCAGCAGCAGGAGGGGAAGGAAGCGCTTCATGCCCATCATCTGATAGCCCCTTGCACAATATGCAAGCGCGGACGGCCGGTCAGCACCACCCGACGCTGAGGCAGGTCCACCGTCATCCCGCCAGCCGTGAACCGGCCGAGCCGCATCCGTCCTTCGACCCCGCCCCCGCTGACTGCGACATGCTTGTTGAGATCGAGCGCGACGTCGCGGGTCTCGAGCCGGTAGCCGTCCGCGGCGGTGAACAGGATCGGGCCGAGCACGTCGACCTTCTGGCTGTCCATATTGTAGCGGGCCTTGTCGGCGGTGATGGTGGCCGGTCCCTCATCGAGCTGGATCCGCGCGGCCATCCCGCCGATGTCGACCACCGGATCGGAGGATTTGGCCTGCACCGCCTGCGCGGCCTGAATGGAGAAGGGCCGGCCCTTGTCGTCGAGGCCGCGATATTCGGCCTTCTGGGTCTTCAGCCGCTCGCGCGCCGTGTCGACCTTGTTCTTGTCGAGCAGGAAGCTGACCTCCTTCTCCTTGGAAAGGGGCGACAGCAGCAGATAGGCGAGGAGCAGCCCCACTCCGGCGGGAAGCACCACCTTGAGGAACCGCATCAGCCAGTCGTGAAGCCCCCCCGGCGACGCCCAGCCCCGCTTGGCGGCGCGGCGGCCGTCGGCGAGATCAGACATGGGCGAAGATGTCGACCTCGGCCCAGCCGGCGAGGTCGAGAAGCGCCCGGTGCGGAAGGAAATCGAAGCAGGCCTGGGCGAGCTGGGCGCGGCCTTCGCGCGCGAGCCGCTCGTCGAGCTTCTCCTTCATCTGATGGAGATAGCGCACGTCCGAGGCGGCATAGTCCTTCTGAGCGTCGGAGAGATCCGGAGCGCCCCAGTCCGAGGTCTGCTGCTGCTTGGAGATGTCGATCTGGAGCAGCTCCTTGATCAGCTCCTTGAGGCCGTGGCGGTCGGTATAGGTGCGGATCAGGCGCGAGGCGGTCTTGGTGCAATAGACCGGCCCGGCCATGATTCCGAGATAGGCCTGCATGATGGCGAGGTCGAAGCGCGCGAAATGATAGAGCTTGAGCCGCTCAGGATCGGCCAGGACGGCCTTGAGATTGGGCGCGGAATAGTCGCTGCCCGGGTTAAACCGGACGAGATGCTCGTCGCCGCGCCCGTCGGAGATCTGGACCAGGCAGAGCCGGTCGCGGCAGGGCAGAAGACCCATCGCCTCGGTGTCGACGGCGACGGGGCCCGGCGCGAGGACTCCTTCGGGCAGGTCCTCTTCGTGGAAATGCACTGTCATGACCTGCGCATAGGCCGAAGCGCCTTGAGGCTCAATTGGCGTCGTGCCGGCTCCCGAACTCCCCTCCCTGGAAGGGAGGGGTTGGGGGTGGGTAGGCGAGCGCAGCGAGACTTTTACTGATTCCGAGTTTCGGCCGCCTTCGGCGGACCCACCCCCCGGCCCCTCCCTTGTCAGGGAGGGGAGAATGAAGGCGCACTTGATCCTCGCGTCTCTCCCCGCCACAGGAGCGCGAACAGCCAGGAGCCTCCGACTTATGCCTTCCGGTCTCGCCGCCCTGCTCGACGACGTCGCGGCGATCGCCAAGCTGGCCGCCGCCTCGATCGACGATGTCGGCGCCGCCGCCGGCCGTGCGGGCGCCAAAGCGGCGGGCGTGGTGATCGACGATACCGCGGTGACCCCGCGCTACGTCACAGGCTTCACGCCCGACCGCGAGTTGCCGATCATCGCCCGGATCGCGAAGGGGTCGCTCAAGAACAAGCTCCTCATCCTGCTTCCGGCCGCGCTGGCGCTCAGCGCGCTTCTGCCCTGGGCGATCACGCCCCTGCTCATGCTCGGCGCCGCCTATCTCTGCTTCGAGGGCGCCGAAAAGGTCTGGGAAGCCGTATCGGAGCCGAAGCACACATTGGCAGAGGACGCCGCCGAGCTGAGCAGCGCCGAGCACGAGAAAAAGATGGTGAGCGGCGCGGTGCGCACCGACTTCATCCTCTCGGCCGAGATCATGGCGATCGCGCTCGCGGAGGTCGCGGACGAGAATTTCTGGACCCGGGGAGCGATCCTGGCGGTGGTCGCGGTGGCGATCACGATCGGGGTCTACGGCCTCGTCGGACTGATCGTGAAAATGGACGATATCGGCCTCCACCTCGCGGAACGCCGCAACGCGGGATCGCGGGCCCTGGGACGCGGGCTGGTACACGCCATGCCGAAGGTGATGTCGGCGCTCTCCACCATCGGCATCGCGGCGATGATCTGGGTCGGCGGGGGGATCATCGTCCACGGGCTCGAAGTCTTCGGCTTCGCCGCCCCCGCCCATCTGCTCCACCATGCCGGCGCCGCGGCGGGCCACGCCGTCCCGGCCCTGGCCGGAGCGATCGAATGGTCGGTCGGAGCGGCCGGCTCAGGCTTGATCGGACTGGCGCTCGGGGCGTTGATCGTCCTCGTCCATCACAAGGTCGCCCGCAAGCATTGAGGCTGCGCTCCCAGCCCTGTGGAAAAGCGCTCGCGGCTGGGAATGATTTGAGTTATAGGAGTCGGCGGTGCGCCATTTTCGGGGGCGCACGAGACCGTTGGCGCGACAGCCCCGCGCGGTGGTTTGCGAATGAAGGCAGGGGCGCGGAAAGTATTGACGGGCATGGGTTTCGACAGAGGGCGCCGCGGCGAGCGCGGCGGGCGCGGCAGAGACAAGCGCGACGGTTTCGGCGACGAGAATTTCAGCGGATTTGAAGATCGCGGCGGCGGCGGCTTCGGCGGCGGGTCCGGCGGCGGCTATCGCGGCGGTGGCGGCGGCGGTGACCGATTCGGCGGCGGTGGCAGTGGCGGTTACGGCGGCGGTGGCGGCGGTTATCGCGGCGGCGGTGGCGGCGGCGGCGGCTTCGGCGGCAGCGGCGGCGGCGGTGGGTTCCGCGGCGGCGGCGGCGGCGGCGGTGGCGGAATGCCTCCGCAGGTCGTCGGACAGGGCAAGGGCGTCGTCAAATTCTTCAACGGCCAGAAAGGCTTCGGCTTCATCGTTCGCGACGATGGCGGCGAGGACGTGTTCGTCCACATCTCCGCCGTCGAGCAGGCTGGGCTTACCGGCCTGGCCGACGGCCAGCCGCTCGAGTTCACGCTCGTCGATCGCGGCGGCCGCGTCTCGGCGACGGACCTCAAGATCGACGGCGATCCGATGCCGGTGCAGGAGCGTGCGCCCCGTGAGGACCGCGACGGCCCGCGCGGCGGGGGCTATGGCGACCGCGCCGGTCCCGGCGGCGGCGGCCCGCAGCGGCAGCTGACCGGCGAAAAGGCGCAGGGCACGGTCAAGTTCTTCAACGCGATGAAGGGCTTCGGCTTCATCAGCCGCGACGACGGCCAGCCCGACGCCTTCGTCCACATCTCAGCGGTCGAGCGTGCCGGAATGGTCAGCCTCAACGAAGGCGACCGGGTCGAGTTCGAGCTCGAGGTCGACCGCCGCGGCAAGACCGCTGCGGTGAACCTGCAGCCGATCCAGTAACGTCCTCAAAAGGGGCGAAAGAAGCCCGGCCGCTCCCAGGGGCGGCCGGGCTTTTTCTTGTCTCCCCTCCCTGAAAGGGAGGGGTTGGGGGTGGGTAGGCGAGCGCAGCGAGACTTTCACGGAGTCGGAGTTTCGGCCGCCTTCGGCGGAACCCACCCCCGGCCCCTCCCTTGCAGGGAGGGGGGAAGACCTACGCTGCTACGGCAAAGCGCCAGCGCAATGTCTCCCCGGCGTGGAACGGAACGATCCTCGTCCCCGCCGCCGGAAGCGACTCGGGCACCGTCACCTCGCCCCGCTCCAGCACCACCCGCTCCGCATTGAGCGGCAGGCCGTAGAAACGGGGTCCGTTCTCCGAGGCGAACGCCTCCAGCCGGTCGAGCGAACCCTCCTCCTCGAAGACCGTCGCATAGCTCTCCAGAGCGAAGGGCGCGTTGAAGATTCCCGCGCAGCCGCAGGCCGATTCCTTGCGCTCCACGGCGTGCGGGGCGCTGTCGGTGCCGAGGAAAAATTTCGGCGAGCCGGACGTCGCCGCCTTTCGGACGGCCCGGCGATGCTCCTCGCGCTTGGCGACCGGCAGGCAATAGGCATGGGGGCGCAAGCCGCCGGCGAACAGGGCGTTGCGGTTGATGATCAGATGCTGCGGCGTGATCGTCGCCGCGAGATTGTCGCCGCCGGCCATGACGAAATCCGCGGCCTCGGCGGTGGTGATGTGCTCGAACACCATCTTGAGACCGGGGAAGTCGCGGAGCAGGCGCGAGAAGGTCCGGTCGATGAACGCCTTCTCCCGATCGAACACGTCCACCTGCGGATCGGTGACCTCGCCGTGGATCAGCAGCGGCATTCCGGCGCGCTGCATCACCTCCAGCACCGAATGGATGTTCCGTACGTCGGTGACGCCCTGTGCACTGTTGGTGGTGGCGTGGGCCGGATAGAGCTTGGCCGCCGCCCAGGCGCCGCGCTCGAAGCCGTCGACGAGCTCGGCCGGATCGGAATCGTCGGTCAGATAGCAGGTCATCAGCGGCTGGAAGCCCGGCGCGGCGGCGAGGATCCGCTCCCGGTAAGCGTCCGCCATGGCGGCGGTGGTGACCGGCGTATCCAGGTTTGGCATCACGATCGCCCGAGCGAACTGGCGGGCGGTATAGGGCGCCACCGCCGCGAGCATGGCGCCGTCGCGGAGGTGGACGTGCCAGTCGTCGGGCCGTCGGAGGGTGAGGTGGGTCGGTTCGGTCATTGGCCCTTCCGTCATGCTGAACTTGTTTCAGCATACAGTTCGGTAACGGCCGCGATGCTCGAAACCGGACCCTGAAACAAGTTCAGCGACTGTCTTTGTGGTCAAGCGTGCCATGGCTGTTGATCCCTGACGATTGCGTTGCAGATGATGACGAGCTTTCGCGCGACGGCGACGAGGGCGACTTTCTTGGCTTTGCCGGCGTCGAGG
>DASVVM010000038.1:0-29262 GCA_036386555.1 Allosphingosinicella sp. | reverse complement strand
CGAGCCACCTCAAAGCCTTCTCTGGCAGAAGGTACGGGACCTGACGGCTCTTCGAAAAGTCTGGACGCTTTCGAGTAACGACGAAAGCAGCAAATAAGTCGTCCAGCCCCGGGTGCCGGTGGCAAGGACGCGCCGGCCGTTTCTTCCCTCATCCGGCAACGGAGGCCTTCGCGCGTCCCCGTCATCCCGGGAGGGACCCCAAAAAAGTATTACTTTTTTGGGAACCCGAAAGCCGGGACCTCGGGGAGACCGCCGAGACTATGCGTCCTGAGGTCCCGGCTTTCGCCGGGATGACGAAATAGGCGATCCTGCGTCCACTTCGTCCACTTCGTCCGTCATCGGACAGGAAAGCTAACCCCTCTGCTTGCGCACCATTCCCGATTCGGCTCCGCATCGGTCCATCACCACGCCCTCGAAATTGGCGATCGGGCCGGGCCTGCTGATCCAATAGCCCTGGACCTGGTCGCAGCCCTCGGCGCGGAGCGCCTCGAGCTGCTCTTCGGTCTCGACGCCTTCGGCCACGACCGGCATTCCGAGCCCCTGCCCGAGGCCGATCACCGAGCGGATGATGGCCCGGGCCTGGGGGTTGTCGATCATGTCGCGGATGAAGCTCTGGTCGATCTTGACCTTGTCGAACGGGAACAGCCGGAAATAGCTCAGCGAGGAATAGCCGGTCCCGAAATCGTCCATCGAGATCTGGACGCCGAGCTCCTTCAGGCGCTCGAGGATCGCGATCGCCTTGCCCGCGTCCTTGATGAGCAGCCCTTCGGTGACCTCGAGCTCGAGCCGGGCCGGGTCGAGCCCGGTCTCGGCGAGGATCGCCTCGACCTCGGCGGCAAGGTCGCCCTGGGTGAATTGAATCGGCGAGAGGTTGACCGAGAGCTTGAGCGCCGGGGTCCAGCGGGCCGCCTCGCCGCAGGCCTCCCGGAGCACCCACTGGCCGAGCTTGACGATATAGCCGCTCTCTTCGGCGAGCGGGATGAAGGTGGCGGGGCCGATGGCTCCGAGCTGGGCGTGGTTCCAGCGCAGCAGGGCCTCGAAGCCGAGGATCGCGCCGCTCTCCAGGTCGGCGAGCGGCTGGTAATGGACGCAAAGCTCGCCGCGGCCGATCGCCTGCCTCAGGTCGGCCTCGAGCTGGCGGCGCCGGCGCAGCGCCTCGTCCATCGCCGCCTCATAGAAGCGGGCCGTTCCGCGCCCGTCGCCCTTGGCCCGGTAGAGCGCCATGTCGGCATTCTTGATCAGGCTTTCCGGGTCGGCCGCGTCGGCGGGGAAGAGCGCGACCCCGACGCTTGCGCTGATCCGGACGGTATCGGATCCGAGCGCGAACGGCTCGCTCAGGGCCTCGACCACCCGCTGGGCGAGCAGGCCCGCATGCCCGGGCTGCTCGCCGCCGGACTGAACCACCGCGAACTCGTCCCCGCCGAGCCGGGCGACCAGCTCGTGGCCGCGCACCGCCGATCGGAGCCGTTGCGCGGCGGCGATCAGGAGAGCGTCGCCGGCCGGGTGGCCGTAGACGTCGTTGATCGCCTTGAACCCGTCGAGGTCGACGCAGAGGACGGCCACGGTGTCGGCGCTCTCGCCGGCTTTGGCGACGGTGCCCGTCAGATGGTCGGCGAAGACCGCCCGGTTGGGAAGCCCGGTCAGCGAGTCGTGGAAGGCGAGGTGGGCGATCCGCTCGGCGGCCTCCTTGCGCTCGGAAATATCGCGCACGGCGAGGATCCGAAGGTCGGCGCCGCGCCAGGCGAGCGGCCGGAGCAGCAGCTCGACCTCGCGGCTCTCGCCGTCGGCGCGAAGCAGCCTGCACTCCACCGGCGGAGCGTCGGGCGCCATCGGGAGCGCGGCGAGATTGACCTCTATCAGCAGGTCGGAGAGCCGCTCGGGCGCGTCGCCCAGGCTTTCGAAGCCGGCGAGGGCCAGGAAGCTCTTGTTGGCGTCGACGAGCCGCTCGCCGTCGATCACGACCAGGCCCTCGACCGCCGCGTCGGCGAAGGTCCGAAGCCGCCGCGCCTCCTCGATGGCGTTGCGGGCGAGCTTCCGGTCGAACAGCACGACCAGGAAGCCGATGGCGAGGATGATGAGGGCCATCGCGGCGACGGCCAGGGTCAGCAATTCGCCGTCGATCGCCTCGGCCGGAACGGCGAGGCTGGAATCGGGATGGATGGAGGCCGCCGCCATGGCGGTGAAGTGGAGCCCGCAAATGGCGAGGGTGAAGAGCAGGGCGGGCCGCCACGGCAGCGCCTGCGGTTTGCGGCGATGCTCGGCCAGCGCCGCGGCGCTCAGTCCGACGCCGAGGACCAGCGAGATGAGGATCAGGGTCACGTCCCAGGCGAATTGGCCCGGCAGCTTCACCGCCGCCATGCCGATGAAGTGCATGGTCCCGATCCCGGCCCCGATCATCGTCGCAGCGACGAGGGTTCCGAGGCGGCCGCTGCGCAGTGCGGCGGTCCAGCCGGCGCCGGTGATGAGCACGGCGGCGGCGATCGAGACCAGGGTCAGAGCGAGGTCGTAGCCGATCGGGAGGTTGGGCCGGTAGGCGAGCATCGCGACGAAATGGGTCGCCCAGATACCGGTGCCGGCGACGAAGCCGGCCAGCGCCGTCCAGGCCCAGGGCCTGCGCTTCGCCCGCCGCGCCTGCTCGAAGATCGAGAAAGCGGTAAAGGCGGCGAGCAGGCAGATCGTGCCGGCAACGAGCACCAGCCTTAAATCATGCTCGCCCGTGATACAGGCATAGACCCGAAGCATTCGCTCACCCGCCCTTGAGGCGCGGTTTATGCGGCAGGGAAGGTGAAGAAGGCGTAAAGCATGGTGGGGAGGGTGGCGGGGGACGCTGGACTAAAATCCTCCCCGCGATTTCGCGGGGAGGGGGACCGCGCGAAGCGCGGTGGAGGGGTTCTTCGACTCGGCAAGGCCCCTCCACCATGCTTCGCATGGTCCCCCTCCCCTGCAAATGCAGGGGAGGATTTTAGACCCTAATGTCGTTCCCGCACCGCCGCGAACTTCACGTCCGGCCAGTCCTGCTGGAAGCGGCTCAGCTCCCAGTCGTTGCGGATGAGAAGGACCGTCTCCCCGTCGGCGTCTTCGGCGAGGCTCGGGCGGTGGACGTCGCCGAGCCGCTTCATCTGCGCGGGATCGGCGGAGACCCAGCGGGCGATCTCCCACGGGCTCGGCTCGAAGCCGAGCTTCAGCCCGTATTCCGCCTCCATCCGGGTCGCCAGCACGTCGAGCTGGAGCGCCCCCACCACGCCGACGATCCAGCCCGTCCCGATCGCCGGCTTGAAGATCCGGACCACTCCCTCCTCGGCGAGGTCCTGGAGCCCGCGGCGCATCTGCTTCGACTTCATCGGATCGTCGAGGCGCACCCGGCGCAAAATCTCGGGCGCGAAATCGGGAAGGCCTGTGAAGGCGATGTCGCCATTCTCGGAGAGCGTGTCGCCGACCCTCAGGGTGCCGTGATTGGGGATTCCGACGATGTCGCCCGGCCGGGCGAGCTCGGCCAGCTCGCGGTCGCGGGCGAAAAAGGTGATCGGGTTCTGGATCGAGATCGACTTGCCGAGACGGGGGTTGGCGAGCTTCATTCCGCGCCTCAGGCTTCCCGAGCAGATGCGGACGAAGGCGATCCGGTCGCGGTGGTTGGGATCCATGTTCGCCTGGACCTTGAAGACGAAGCCGGAGCAAAGCGGCGCGTCGGCCGCGACCGGCCCCGACCGGGCCGGCTGGGCGCCGGGCGGCGGAGCGAAGTCCGCGAGGCCGTCGAGAAGTGCGCCGGTGCCGAACTCGCGAAGCGCGGAGCCGAAGAAGACGGGCGTGAGATCGCCGGCCAGAAAGGCTTGGAGATCCCATTCCGGATAGGCGGCGAGGGCGAGGCCCGCTTCCTCGCGGAGGCGCTCGACGGCGTCCTCCGGCAGCGCCGAGTCGAGGCGGGGATCGTCGAGCCCGGTGAGCTCCACGCTGGCGGCCGGCGCTATCCCGTCGCTTCGATCGGCGAGCAGAAGGCGGTGGCCGGCGAGGTCGTAGAGGCCGTGGAAGAGGCCGCCCATGCCGACCGGCCAGTTGCGCGGGCAGACGTCGAGCTGGAGAGTCTCGGCAATCTCGTCGAGCAAAGCGAACGGGCTCAGCCCCTCGCGGTCGACCTTGTTGACGAAGGTGACGATCGGGATGTTGCGGAGCCGGCAGACCTCGAACAGCTTTCGGGTCTGGGCCTCGATGCCCTTGGCGGCGTCGATCACCATGATCGCGCTGTCGACGGCCGTCAGGGTCCGGTAGGTGTCTTCCGAAAAGTCCTGGTGGCCGGGCGTGTCGAGCAGGTTGAAGAGCAAGCCGGACCGCTCGAAGGTCATCACCGACGAGGTCACCGAGATCCCGCGCTGCTGCTCGATCGCCATCCAGTCGGAGCGGGCGCGGCGCCGGTCGCCGCGGGCGCGGACCTCCCCGGCCTCGTGGATCGCGCCGGCGGCGTAGAGGAGCTTCTCGGTCAGGGTCGTCTTGCCGGCGTCGGGATGCGAGATGATCGCGAAGGTGCGCCGCTCGAGGGCCGCCTGGCTCATTTCAAACTCCGGAAGATCGCGCGGCCGCGAGGATGGGGGACGGGTGCAGATAGTCGCTCGCGAGGGATTTGGGTAGGGCCGTCCCAGTCATCCCCGCGAAAGCCGGGACCCCCGGGACAGGAAGTCTCGGCGGGTCTTCCCGAGGTCCCGGCTTTCGCCGGGATGACGTGCCTTATCAGATCGCCGTCTCGAGCTGGGTGAATCGTACCGGGAGCACCTCGCGAACCGCCAGCACCCCGTCCGCCCGCTTCGTCACGACGCTGAGTTGCTGGACGTCCTTGCCGCCCAGCGGGATCACCATCCGGCCCCCGGGCGCCAGCTGCTCGCCCAGGGCCGTGGGCGGCGCGGGGGCGGCCGCGGTGACGAGGATCCGATCGAACGGGGCATGCTCGGGCCAGCCGCGGGAGCCGTCGCCGACCCTGATGTCGACGTCATGGTCTTCGGAGGCGAGCCGAAGCCGCGCCCCTTCCGCGAATTCCTCGACGATCTCGACGCTCCAGACGAAGGCGCCCAGGGCCGCCATCACCGCCGCCTGCCAGCCGAGACCGGTACCCACCTCGAGCACGCGCTGGCCGGGCGAGAGGTCGAGCAGGTCGAGCATCAGGGCGCCGATGAAAGGCTGCGAGATGGTCTTGTCGAAGCCGATCGGCAGAGGCGTGTCCTGATAGGCCGCGACGGCCAGCTGGTGCGGCACGAAAAGATGGCGGGGCACGCGCAGAAGGGCGGAGCGCAGCCTCGGATCGAGCGCATCCTTGCCCAGCTCGTCGCTCGCCAGATCGAAATGCATGTCGACGATCTCGACCATGTGACGCCTCAACAGGGCCAGATGCTGCTCGCCCATCGGCTTCATTCGCGGCGCCTCCTTGCCTTTCGACAAGGCGCAGAATGCGCCGCGCCGCGCAAGGGTCCGGCGACTGATCGCCGGGATGACGAACTCACCCCAGGCTTCGCCCGGATCCCAGGCTGAAGATCAGCTGCAGCCCGGCGCCGACAAGCGCCGCGATGACCAGGAGCCGCGGATAATGCGGCTCCTCCTTCTCCAGCAACGCTTCGGCCGAACCCGCGGCCGCCGCCGGGTGCGATCGGTCCAGCTGAACCATGTCCCGGCTCCAGGAGGCGAAGGGCGGACGGACCGCGGGCAGATTGGCCTCGCGGTGGAGGACGGGCAGCACCCCGGCGAAGCTGGGCTCGACCGAGTGATGATGACGGCCGCTCCTCCACACAACCCGATGGCCGCTCGGCACCATCTGCCAGGCGCCGCCGCTTCGGATCATGTCGCGCTCGCAGCGCCGGCAGCGGGCGAAATAATAGCCGCCATTATAGATCTCGCCACTTCCCGCCTCGTGGCCGCCCAGGGCGCATAACAGGCTCATCTTTCATCCTCCTCCGCTTCGAATTTCGAACCGGCTTCGCCCGCGAGCCGGTACTCGGCGACGTAGCGCAGCTCCTCGTCGCCACCGGCCATGGCCAGCGACGGATCCCAGATTTCGAAATGGCTGCCGGCGCCGATGAAGAGGATCCGGCGCCCAAGGCCGCCTCGTCGCCTCGCCAGCGGCGGCAGGGTCAGCCGCCCCGTTTCGTCATAATCGGCTTCCTCGACCAGGCCGAACGTCCGGCGGGCTCGCGCGTGATGCTCGTCCGGCGCGCGGCCCAGCGCCTCGTCCCGCAACCGGCGGCGCTCGAGCTCCGCTTCGAGCCGAGGACGCAGCGCCGATCCGTAACCGGTCACGCACGGGTCGCTTTCATGGACGCCGAGCAGAACGCGGCCGCCGCCTTCGTGCCGCGCCATCTCCCGAAGGATGAAAGGCGGCAGGCTGACCCGGCCGTGCTCGTCGAGCGCGCCGAGCGCGTTTCCACTGAAGATGTGCGTGATTTCCACCGCCCCGTTCGTCCCCGCAACCCGCACCGGCCGGCCGCTGGTGCTGGGGAGGAGCTTAATGGTTAACGGAAGCGGGGCTCAGATCGGACTTGTACACCGGTAATGATACGATGATTCGGCATGGACTCTACGATGGGCGGGCATCGCAAGACCGTCGGGGATTCTAACCTACGTTATGTCACTTCGGACCTACCTCGGTTTTTCCCTCTCATGGGGAAAGGTCCACAATGCCAGTGACTTGGCCGACGCCGGTCATCCACGGTTCACCGTAATTCTCCTAGGTTGTCTATTAACCAGTCGACTCCGACAGTTGACTGTGCGTGGCCGTGTATTGTTGGCCTTTGGGGGAGCGGGCTTATGTCGCACCAACGCACCGTATATGTGGTGGACAACGACCTCGAGACGAGACGGTCGTTGACGATCAATCTGGCATCGATCGGCGCCGAGGCCTGGCCGTTCGGCGGCGGGAGCGAGTTTCTCGAGATACTCGGCCATCTGATGCCGGGTTGCATCCTGCTCGACCTGGACGCCGAGGACGGGCTCGAGGTCCTGGCGGCGCTCGTGCGCCGGGAGACGGGCTGGCCGATCCTCGCCATGAGCGCCGTTCCGAAGGTCGAAGTCGCCGTCGAGGCGATGAAGCTCGGAGCCCTGGACTTCCTCGAGAAACCGGTCGAACCGGCCAAGCTCGCGGCGGCCCTGATCCCGGCCTGGAACGCCCTCGAAGCGTCCCTCGAGCAGAGTGAGGCCCGCCGCGTCGCGCAGGATCGCCTGGCCCGGCTTACCGCGCGGGAGCTCGACATTTCGCTCGCCTTGTTCGGCGGCCGATCGAACAAGACGGTCGCTCACGAGCTCGGCATCAGCGTTCGGACGGTCGAGATGCACCGGGCGCACATCATGGCGAAGCTCGGGGTGAAGAGCATCGCCGAAGCGGCGGTGATGGCCACCCATGCGGGCCTTGCAATCGCCCAGCGCCGGCCCGTCGCTTCGGTGCTTGCGCCGCCGGGGCTGGCGCGGAGCGCCTCGCCGTTCGAGGGGCGCCGGCTGGCACGCACGGCCTATTGAGCTTCGGAACATCGCGCGCCGCGGCTCATTCAGGCCGCGAAAGGAGCGTGCCATGGCCGAGGACGACAAGCTCAACGGACGGCGGGGCGGCGGCGATTCCGGCGGCGGCGCCTATCCCAACCCCCACAGCGGCAAGGAAAGCGGCGCCAAGGACGGTTTCACCGGCACCGGCGGCCAGACCGAAATGCCCTATCATGGACAGGGCCAACTCGGCGACGAAGAGACGGGCGACAACCCCAACGCACCGGCCGAAGGCGAGTAATCTCATCCTCTCCGGGGCGAAGCCGTGGGGAGGGGACCACAAGAAGCGTGGTGGAGGGATATTTGGCGCGGCGCGCAGAGGTATCGCGAGAAGGCCGCCAAGGTCTGCGCCTGCTACCCCTCCACCACGTTTCACGTGGCCCCCCGCCCATCTTCGATGGGGAGGATAAAGGTAGGGGCCGGCGGCCTTTCGGCCGCCGGCCCCTCCCTCGTTACGCGACTCGAGGGGTCGATCCGAAGACCGACCCCGCGCTTATGCGTTGATTCGGTTTAGGAATCCCTGAATGGGCGCGTCAGCCGCCATTCAGCCCCTTCCCCGTCACTTCGACTTGTTGCCGCCTCCGTCTCCGTCGGTGGTGACGTCGATCTCTTCGGGAACCTTCAGCTCGATATTGTCGGGCACATCGATCTTCGGCGCTTCGACGTTGACGTTGACTCCGACGCTGTCCGCGGCGCGGTTGAAGCTGCCGGCGAACAGGAAATAGAGCAGGGCGAGCAATGCCAGGATCAGGACGACGGCGAGAATCACCCCGCCGCCGCCGCGGTCCCGGCCGCCATCGGTCTGGATGATGGTCGTCCGCTCGGTATCGCGCACGGTCTCGCGCGGGATCGGGTCTCCTGGGGTTTCGCGCTCGCGGTCGGGATCGGTCATTTCACTCTCCATCGGTTACTGGCGGGAGGCCCGACCGCGCCTTCCGCGATGAGACCGTTGACGATCAGCTGCTTTTCGCCGGCGCGGTCACGTCGACCTTGACGTCGGTCGTCTTGTCGGCGCCGCCGAGAAGCTGGCCGCCGAACAGGTAGAAGAGCAGGGCGAGGATCGCGATCAGGAGGACGACGGCGATGATCGTCCCGCCGCCTCCGCCGCCATCGGTGGTGACCACTGTGGTTTCGCGCTCGCGAACTGGCTCGGTCATTTGGAATCTCCGCTTTGTTTCGGAGGCTCAACGCTGCGCCGGTAGGGGGGTTCCTCGGCGCCGGCCGTCACTGACGCCCGAAAGCCAGCCGAAGGCCGAAGAAGATGAGCACTGCGCCGGTCGCGCGGTCCAGGCCGCGCACCAAAGCGGGGTTGCGAAGCGCTCTCGCCAGCGGCCTGGTCGCTCCGATCAGAAGCACGAACCAGGCCAGCCCGAGCGCGGCGTGGACGGCCGCCAGGAGAAGGGTGGTCGACGGAACGTCCGCCCCGGCCGGGATGAACTGGGGGAGGAAGGAGACGTAAAAGGCTCCGACCTTCGGGTTGAGCAGGTTGGTAAGCAGGCCGCGCAGGAACCAATTGGCCTTGCCCGTCGCCGCCTCGGCGTCGATCTCGCCGCGCCGGGCGAAGATCAGGCGGAGCCCGAGATAGAGGAGATAGGCAGCGCCGATCCATTTGAGGGCGAGATAGGCGAGCTCGGAAGCTTCGAGCAGCATTCCGAGGCCGACCGCGACCAGCACTCCCCAGGCCAGGCAGCCGAGGCAGATTCCGATCGAGGCGGCGAAGGCGCGCCGCGCGCCTTCGGCCGCGGCGGTTCTAAGCACCAGAGCGGTGTCGAGCCCCGGGGTGACGGTGAGCAAGGCCGCGGCGAGGGTGAAAGCGATCAGCGATGGAGCCAGCGCGGACATGGTGGACGCATAGCATGGCTGCGCCTTATGGTTGAGCCATGGAGAATTTGCCGCTGACGCCGCTCGACCGGGGACTGCTTCGGCAGATGCAGATCCAGGGCGCGATGGCGGGCCTCTTCCTGCTCGCGGCGGCGGCGGTGGGCGAGGCGTTCGTCGACAGGCTTCTTCCCTTGCCGTTCGGCCTTCTGCTCGGGGCGGCGCTGCTGCTGCTCGTCTATCTGGCGGTACTGGCGCCGCCGCGGCGTTACCGCGCCTGGGGCTATTGCATCGATTCGGAGGAGCTTCAGGTCCGCCGCGGAGTCTGGACCCGGATCCATACCGTCGTCCCGCTCGACCATGTCCAGCATATCGACGTCAGCCAGGGTCCGCTCGAGCGCGCCGTCGGTATCTGCAGCCTCGTCCTCCACACCGCGGGTACCCTGCACAGCCAGATCGTTCTCCCCGGCCTCGCCCGAGCCACGGCCGAGCGGTTGCGCGACGAGATCCGCGCCCGGATGCGCGAGGAGCCGGCATGAGCGACGGCGCCGACCGCCGTCTCCACCCGGGCACGATCTTCCTGCGCTTCGTCAAGGAGGCGCCGCAGACCATCCTGGCGCTGCCCGCCGTTCTGGCCTTCTCGTCGCGAAGCGGCCTGACCGGCGCCCTCTACCTCGCCGCGGGGCTCGGGTTGGTCCTGCTGGCGGTCAAGTGGCTCGTCTGGCGACGGTTCAAATATGGCGTTGGAGCGGCCGAGATCGTCATCGAGAGCGGGGTCCTGCACCGCAACCGGCGGAGCATCCCGTTCGACCGGGTCCAGGACGTCGACATCGAGCGCACCTTCCTGGCGCGTCTCCTCGGGCTCGCCAAGGTGCGGATCGAGACCGGCGCGGGCGGCAAGGACGAGGGGCTGCTCGACAGCGTCTCCCTGGCCGAGGCGAACCGCCTTCGAGAAGCGGTACGCGCCGGACGAGCCGGCGCCGTTGCCATCCCAAGCGTGGAGGGGGCGCAGGCGCCGCCGGTGCAGAGCCTCTTCGCCATGGATCCGCCACGGCTGCTCCTGTTCGGCCTGTTCAACTTCTCCCTCGTTTACATTGCCGGCCTGTTCGCGCTGCTCCAGACCTTCGACCGCTTCCTGCCCTTCGACATATACGATCCCGCGCGCTGGGTCGGACTGGTCGACGAATATCTCCCCGCCCGCTGGACCTTCGGAGCGATCGCCGCGGTGCTCTTCGTAGCCACGGCGCTCGGGGCGGCGGCCGGAGTGGTCCGCACCGTCGCCCGCGACTACGGCTTCCGGCTCTCGCTCGAGGGCGACCGGTTGCGCCGCGAGCAGGGCCTGTTCACCCGCAAGGAGGCGGTGATCTCGAGGCGCCGGGTGCAGCTTGCCGAGGTCAGCGGCGGGCCGGTTCGCGGGCTGTTCGGATGGTCGGGCCTGTCCTTCCAGACTTTGGGGGCGGGGACGGATCGGGGCGGCCACCAGAGCGCGGCGCCCTTCGCGACCCGAAGCGAGATCGAGGCCGTGCTGGCGGAGGTGAAGCCGCTGCGCCTCCCGCCGCCGCCCGATCTGGTCCAGGTGTCGAGGCGCCACATCCTGCGCAGCGCCGCGGGGACGCTGTTGCCGGCGCTCGCGGCAATCGCGGCTTTCTCCTACTGGCTGCCGTTCGCACCGGCGCTTCTGGCGCTCCTCCCGCTGCTCGCCGCAGGCGCGGCGCTCGAGCGCCGGTACCACCGTTATGCGATCACCGACGACCTGCTCTACATAAGCCGCGGCGTGTGGCGCCGTCGGCTCTGGCTGATCCCGCTCGGCAACGTCCAGTCGCTGAGCCTCAGCCGAGGCCTGCTCCAGCGCCGCCTCGGCCTCGCCACCCTCGCCATCGACACGGCCGGCGCGCCGATGCTCAACGCGCCTCGGATCGTCGACCTGCGCTCGGAGGCGGCCGAGAGGCTGGCGGCGGAGATTTCGAGGCTTCGGCGTCCTTAATTCCTCCCCCAGCTTGCTGGGGGAGGGGGACCAAGCGAAGCTTGGTGGAGGGGAAAGGCCGAGCCGCATTGCCCCTCCACCACGGCGCTTCGCACCGTGGTCATGCCCGGGTGCAATCTGCCCCCGGCAGATTGCAGCCTGTCCGGGGGACAGGCGGCCCGGGCATTCCCCGAGGCAAGCTCGGGGAGGAATTTAGCGCGCTTCACGCCTCCGGAAGGAAGTCCGGCACCGAGAGATAGCGCTCGCCGGTGTCATAGTTGAAGGTGAGAAACCGCTTGCCGGGGCCGGTCTCCTCGAGCTTCTGGCGCACCGCCGCCAGGCTTGCGCCCGAGCTGATCCCGACCAGGACGCCTTCCTCGCACGCCGCGCGCCGGGCCATCTCCTTGGCGTCGGCCGGGTCGACCTGGATGACTCCGTCGATGACGTCGGTGTGGAGGTTGGCGGGGATGAAGCCGGCGCCGATGCCCTGGATCGGGTGCGGGCCGGGCTGGCCGCCGGAGATGACCGGCGACAAGGTCGGCTCGACCGCGAACACCTTCAGCTCCGGCCATTCCATCTTGAGGATCTGGGCGCAGGCGGTGATGTGGCCACCGGTGCCCACCCCGGTGATCAGGACGTCGATCGGCGAATCGCGGAAATCCTCGAGTATCTCCTGGGCGGTGGTGCGCAGGTGGACTTCGATATTGGCCGGGTTCTCGAATTGCTGGGGCATCCAGCTGTCCTCGATCTCGGCGAGCAGCTCCTTGGCCCGCTCGATCGCGCCCTTCATGCCCTTCTCGCGCGGGGTGAGGTCGAAGCTGGCGCCATAGGCGAGCATGAGCCGGCGGCGCTCCAGGCTCATGCTCTCCGGCATGACGAGGATGAGCTTGTAGCCCTTGACGGCGGCGACCATGGCGAGGCCGATGCCGGTGTTGCCCGATGTCGGCTCGACGATCGTCCCGCCGCGCTTCAGGGCGCCCGAGCGCTCCGCTTCCTCGATCATCGAGAGGGCGATCCGGTCCTTGATCGAGCCGCCGGGATTGGCGCGCTCCGACTTCACCCAGACCTCGGCCTCGCCGAACAGGCGGTTGACCCGGATATGGGGGGTTCGTCCGATCGTCTCGAGAATATTGCCCGCTCTCATTGATGGCCTCCTTGCGGTGACGGACCACGCGTCCGCGACTTTGTACGGACTCCCGCTACCGATTCTGCGGCGTCGGCGCTAGACGTCGTCCCAGCGAAGGCTGGGACCCCGGCGGGTGAAAGACGCGGTTCTCCTCACCCCCCGGCCCCAGCCTGCGCCGGGGCGACGTTATTTCGCGTCTTCCTGCTGAGGGTCGAAGGTTCGCGCTCGCCGAAGCTCGGGAAAGGCGCGCGCCCAGAGCAGGGTCACCGCGATCGCTCCCGCCCCGCCGGCGACCACCGCGACGACCGGGCCGACGAGGGCGGCGAGGAAACCCGATTCCGCCTCGCCCAGCTCGTTCGAGGCGGAGATGGTGAGCTGGGAGACGGCGCCGACCCGGCCGCGCATCGAGTCGGGGGTCGACAGCTGGATCAGCGACTGGCGGACATAGACCGAGAACATGTCGGACGCGCCCACGACGAACAAGGCGGCGAGCGACAGCGGCATCCAGGTCGAAAGGCCGAAGGCGATGGTGGCTATCCCGAAGACGATCACCGCCCACAGCATCTTGGTTCCGACATTGGTCCTGAGCGGCCGGAAGGAGAAGAGGAGGGCGGTGAGGGTCGCTCCGAGGGCCGGCGCAGCGCCGAGCTGGGCGAGCCCCTCCGGCCCGACCTGGAGGATATCGCGGGCATAGACGGGGAGGAGGGCGGTCGCTCCGGCGAGGAAGACGGCGAAGAGATCGAGGGTGATCGCGGCGAGCACCAGCCGGTTGGACCGAACGTAGGCGAGGCCGTCGACCATCTGGCGGATCGGATGGCGGCTCCGGTCCATCTCTGGACGCGGCACCGGCCCGATCAGCATCAGGCAGAGGAGCGAGACGGCGAAGAGGATCGTGGCGCCGACATAGGACGCCTCCGGCACCCAAGCGTAGAGATAGCCGCCGAGGCCCGGGCCAGCCACCATTCCCGCCTGCCACGAGATGGAGGACAAGGCGATCGCGTTGGGCAGGGTCTCGCGCGGCACCAGGTTTGGAGCGAGGGCGCCCAGCGCCGGGCCGGAGAAGGCGCGGGCGATTCCGAGCAGGAAGGCGACCGAATAGAGGATGAAGAGGCCGACCGTCCCCGCCCAGGTGGCATAGGCGAGGGCGGCGGCGCCGAGGATCTGGAGGGCGATGGTGGCCCGGGCGATGTGACGCCGGTCGATCCGGTCCGCGGCCCAGCCGGTGACCGGAGTCAGCACGAACAGCGGCAGGAACTGGATGAGGCCGATGAGTCCGAGCCGGGCCGAGGCGGCGGCGATCCCGAGCCCGTCGGCGCGGGCGATGTTGTAGACCTGCCAGCCGATGATCAGCATCATCGCCGACTGCGCCAGCGTCGCCGTCAGCCGCGCCGTCCAGTAATAGCGGAAATTCGCGAAGCGGAAGGGATGGGGGGCGGCGGCGGCCATTGCGGGCGCTTAGGGAGGCGGAGCGGAGGGCGCAACAACGGGCCTTATCGTCACCCCGGCGAAAGCCGGGGCCTCGGGGAGACCCGCCGAGACTTCTCGACCTGAGCTCCCGGCTTTCGCCGGGATGACGGATGGGCTCGCCACCGCGCCTTCGCAGCGCTACCCGGTCCCGGTCCCAAGGAGACTCGCCATGCCCAGGTCCCTGCTCGCTGCCGCTTCCGTCCTCGCCATCCTGCTCTCCGGCTGCGCCTCGACCGGCTCGGGAGAAACCGCCGCCGCAGATACGCAGCCTTCCGCCTGGTCCACTTTCTCCCAAAGCTTCATCGAGGGCTATTTCCGGATCAACCCGGCCTTCGCCGTCAACCAGGGCAAGCACGAATATGACGGCCGGCTGCCCGACTGGAGCGAGACGGGGCTGGCCAACGCCAGGGAGTTCCTTCGCTCGTCGATCGCGGCGGCCGAGGGCTTCGACTCCCGGCGGCTCAGCAGGATAGAGCGCTTCGAGCGCGACTATCTGATCGCCCGCGCCCGCGGCGACCTGTTCTGGCTCGAGACGGCCGACCAGCCGCACCGCAACCCCGCTTATTACATGGGCAACGGGCTCGACCCGTCGGTCTACGTCACCCGGCCCTATGCGCCCGCTGAGACGCGGCTCAGGGCCTTCATCGCCTATCTGAAGGAAGTGCCGCGGGCGGCGCGGCAGATAAGGGCCAACCTCAGGGCCCCGTTGCCGCTGAGCTTCATCAATTACGGCAAGGCGGGCTTCGGCGGGTTCGCCGAATATTATCCGACCGACGGCAAGGCCGCTTTCGCCTCGGTCGCCGACCCGGCCTTGCAGGCGGAGCTCGATTCGTCGGCTCGGGAGGCTGCACGGGCGATGAAGGGCCTCGCCGACTGGCTGGAGTCGCAAAGGCCCAACGCCACCCAGGATTTCGCGCTCGGCGCCGACAGGTTCGCCCAGATGCTCCGCGACACGGAGATGGTCGACATCCCGCTCGCCGAGCTCGAGGCGATCGGCCGGGCCGACCTGAAGCGCAACCAGGATTCGTTGCGCGCCTCCTGCGCCCGTTATGCGCCCGGAGCGACCTTGCAGGCCTGCATGAACAAGATGGCGGCCAACAAGCCCAAGGGCGGCGCGGTCCAGGCCGCGCGCGCCCAGCTCGCCGGCCTCAAGCGCTTCATCGAGGAGAAGGACCTGGTCTCCATCCCCGGCACGGAGGAGGCCCAGGTCGAGGAATCGCCGCCCTACAACCGGCAGAATTTCGCCTATATCGACATTCCGGGGCCCTATGAGCGCGGCCTTCCGTCCGTCTATTACATCGCTCCGCCCGATCCTTCCTGGCCGGCCGAGGTCCAGGCCGGCTTCGTCCAGGGCGAGGCGGCCCTGCTCTTCACCTCGGTGCACGAGGTCTGGCCCGGCCACTTCCTCAACTTCCTCCACTCAAACCGCTCGCCCTTCACCTTCGGCCGGGTTTTCGTCGGCTATGCCTTCGCCGAGGGTTTCGCCCATTATACGGAGGAGATGATGTGGGACGCGGGGCTGAGGAACGGCGACCTCGAGACCCATGTCGGCCAGATCTCCAACGCCCTCCTGCGCGACTGCCGCTACCTCTCGGCGATCGGGATGCACACCGGGCGGATGACCCAGGAGCAGTCGCGCCAGATGTTCCTGTCGGAATGCTATCAGGACGAGGGCAATGCGAGGCAGCAGAGCGCTCGCGGCACCTACGATCCGGCCTATCTCAACTACACGATGGGCAAGCTCCTGATCCGCCGCCTGCGCGAGGACTGGACCAGGACGCGGGGCGGGCGGCAGGCGTGGAAGCAGTTCCACGACAAGTTCCTCAGCTATGGCGGCCCGCCGATCCCGCTGGTTCGGGCGCAGATGACGGGGGGCGAGGCGAGGGCGGTGTTCTAAGCGCCCCCGCTGCGGCGCTTCGGGGCAGGCTTCCGCCGTCGTTGGTCGGCCGGGCAAAATAGGCTATCATAAGCAAATAGCGGATAGCGGGGGACGTGCGTGGCCAGGAACCTGATCTCGTTGATCGACGGTACGATGGTCTCCGCATCGAAAACGGGCGGTTATGGGTCCTATTCGAATGTTTTCGAGCTGGCCTGCCTTCTGCAGCTCAAGGATCGCTCTGCGGACGGGTCGCCGCAGATAGTGTTCTACACTTCCGGCATCTCGTCGCAGCCGGACAATAGCAGCATCTATAATCTAATGACGGGGAATTCGATCAAATCCCAGATCGTCGATCAATATACCAACATCTGCGCGAATTTCGATTTCGCTTCTGCCGGCACCGACAAGCCCGACAAGATTTATCTTTTCGGCTTCTCGAGAGGGGCCATGGCAATTCGGGCGCTGGCCGGCCTGATCGCGGAGTTCGGGCTGCTTCGTCCGCGCGACATCCGCCACCTGCCGATCATTCTCGAGGCCTGGGACCGTTCTCGCGGTCGGGCGAGCCTGAGGGGCAGTTTCGACCTGGTCCGGGTGGAGATCGAATTCATCGGCCTGTTCGACTCGGTGATGGGCGGAATCGAGCGGCTGTCGCTGTTCAACCCGATACGCTTCAAGAACGCCCGCCTGCACGGGCGATGCAAGCACGGAGTCCATATTCTGGCGATCGACGAGAACCGGCCTTTCTTCAAGCCGAAGCCGTTCGAAGGAGTGTCGCCCGGCCGCACCGCCGGCGGCGACGTCAGCCCCGACCGCTACCTGCGGCAGATCTGGATGCCGGGCGTCCATTCGGACATCGGCGGAACGGGCAACGCCACCTGGGGCCGGGCCGCGCTGCTCGCCATGGCCTTCTACATCGACAAGTTCACCGAGTTGGCGCTGGACGCGCAATGGCTGCGCGAGAAGGAGCGCAACCTTCGCATCGGAATCGACGAGCGCACGCTCTTCATCGAACGCCACAAGGGCCTGTTTGCCCGGCATGTGCGGACGCCCGTGCCCGGCGGCGGCGGCGGGGAGCATCGCCGACACCCGATTTGCGACCAGCTGACCCAAGTCAATTACGACGGGAGCGAGAATTTCGACTGGCGCGAGAAGGTGTTTCAACAGCGCTTCGCCGAGATCACGGCGGATCAGGACCTGACCGATTACTTCCGTAAGGTACTCGAAATCGGCGTCCCTAAGGGCGCCGCCGCGACGACGGCGACCGCGGCGGCGCAGCCGGTGTCCCGGCCGCCGCCGTGACGCATCAGGCCAAGTCGACGAAGCTGTCCAGCACCCGCTTGCGACCGGCATGCTCGAAATCGATTTCGAGCTTGTTGCCCTCGATCTCAGCCACTTTGCCGTAGCCGAACTTGGCGTGGAAGACGCGTTGGCCGACTGAGACGTCGCCGCGGCCGGGGTTGCCGAGGCTGACCGCTGAGGCGCGTGCCTCCATCACCCTCGGCGGCGTGCGCTCGAACCCGCCGGTCACCGCCCGCCGCCAGCCCGGCCCGCGCCCGCTCCCGCGCGCCACGTCGGCGAACGGATCGGCGCGTTCGGACCAGTTCGCCCGCCACAGGCTCTCGCCGCCCGACATCGTCTGCTCCTGCTCGATATGGGCGTCGGGGAGCTCGGCGATGAAGCGGCTTGGGATTGAGCTCGTCCACTGGCCGTAGATTCGGCGGTTGGCCGCGTGGAAGATGAAGGCCTTGCGCCGCGCGCGCGTTATCGCGACGTACGCCAACCTCCGTTCCTCCTCGAGGCTGGCCTGGCCGCCCTCGTCGAGGGCGCGCTGGGAGGGGAAGACGGTTTCCTCCCAGCCAGCGAGGAAGACGGTTTCGAACTCGAGGCCCTTGGCGGCGTGGATGGTCATGATCGTGACCTTCTCCGTGTCGCGCTCGGCGTCGTTCTCCATGACCAGGGAGACGTGCTCGAGGAAGCCGCCCAGCGTCTCATATTCCTCCATCGCGCGGGTCAGCTCGGCGAGATTCTCGAGGCGGCCGGCGCTTTCGGCCGAGCGGTCGGCCTGGAGCATGGCGGTGTAGCCGCTCTCGTCGAGGACGAGGCGGGCGAGCTCCGGATGGGGCAGCTCGGCGAGGCGCGACCGCCAGCGGGCGAAGTCTCCGACGAGGTTGCCGAGCTGGCGGCGCGCCGGGGGGGTGAGCTCGTCGGTGTCGAGGATGATCGCCGCCGCCATCAGCAAGGGGACGCCCTGCGCGCGCGCCAGCGAATGGATCTTGGCCACCGCCTTGTCGCCGAGGCCGCGCTTGGGGGTGTTGACGATCCGCTCGAAGGCGAGGTCGTCGGAGGGCTGGGCGATGATGCGCAGGTAGGCGAGGGCGTCGCGTATCTCGGCGCGCTCGTAGAAGCGGAAGCCGCCGACGATCCGGTAAGGCAGGCCGATGGCGATGAAGCGGTCCTCGAACTCGCGGGTCTGGAACTGGGCTCGGACCAGGATCGCGACCTGGTCGATGCGGCCGCCGCGGCGCTGGACCGTCTCGATCTCTTCGCCGATCCGGCGCGCCTCCTCGGGCCCGTCCCAGACCCCGACGACCCGGACCTTGTCGCCGCCGTCATGCTCGGTCCACAAGGTCTTGCCGAGGCGGCCGCCGTTATGGGCGATGAGGCCGGAGGCGGCGGCGAGGATGTGCGGGGTGGAGCGGTAATTCTGCTCGAGCTTGACGATCTTGGCGCCGGGGAAATCCTTCTCGAAGCGGAGGATGTTGGCGATCTCGGCGCCGCGCCAGGAATAGATGCTCTGGTCGTCGTCGCCGACGCAGCAGATGTTCTTGCGCTCCTGGGCGAGCAGCCGGAGCCACAGATACTGGCTCTGGTTGGTGTCCTGATATTCGTCGACGAGGATATATTTGAAGCGCTGCTGGTAGTGGGCGAGGACGTCGCGATGCTCCTTGAGGATCACCAGCATGTGGAGGAGCAGGTCGCCGAAGTCGCAGGCGTTGAGCGCTTTCAGCCGGTCCTGATAGCGCCGGTAAAGCTGGGCGCCCTTGCCGTTGGCATAGGCCTCGCTCTCGCCGGCGTCGATCTGCTCGGGAGTCCAGCCGCGGTTCTTCCAGCGGTCGATGAGCCCGCCGAGCATCCGCGCCGGCCAGCGTTTCTCGTCTATGTCGTTGGCCGAGATGAGCTGCTTCAAGAGGCGAAGCTGGTCGTCGGTGTCGAGGATGGTGAAGTTGGACTGCAGCCCGACAAGCTCGGCATGGCGGCGGAGCATCTTCGCCGCGACCGAATGGAAGGTGCCGAGCCAGGGCATTCCCTCGACCGCGTCCCCGACCTGCCGGCCGACCCGCTCCTTCATCTCGCGCGCCGCCTTGTTGGTGAAGGTGACGGCGAGGATCTCGGACGGCCAGGCGAGGCGGGTGTAGACGAGATGGGCGAGCCGAGCGGTGAGCGCCGCGGTCTTCCCCGTCCCCGCGCCGGCGAGGACGAGCACCGGCCCTTCCGTGGTCAGCACCGCCTCCCGCTGGGGCGGGTTTAGGCCGGCGAGGTAGGGCGGTTCGGGGGCGGGGGCGGACTCGGGCACGAACGGACGGTTAAGCAGGGGGTGGCGCGCGCACAAGCCCGGGGAAGTGGCCGCCAAATCGGATCAAGATGGCGTTGACCTTCGGCTTGTGCGGCAGCAGCCTGCACGTCCCTCTTGAGGAGCACCGCCGTGGCCGCCAATCCCGTGCAGATCCAGCTGAACCCCTTCGTCCATGGAGCGATTACCTGCTTGTCGAAGGCCTCCTACTTCCAGCGCGTCACGTTGACCTTGCCGACAGGGCAGGTCGTTTTCCAGGGTACCGGCGAAAATGTGCCTATGACCTACGCGACGGGTCAGGGGGTATACGAATTGGGTTCGAGCGCCGCACCGATAAACGTCACCGCCCTGTTCGAATATTCTACCTCGGGCCCGAGCGGTCCGTTCTACACGGCGCAGGTTCAGGACCCCGTGCCGCAGAAGACCCCATTGTGGACGATCGTCACCGTGACTTCGGAGGACAGCACCGACAACGACGACAACGACTCCATCCTCTCGTTGTTTGTCATGGACCAATAATCGCCCGGAGATCGGGCGCACGCGCGGCGGCCGTCGCGGGACAGGGAGGCGCGAGCCGGGGGAAGCGGCTGCTCCCCGCAACCATCCTCTGCCTGGGCCCGCGCAATCGCGCCCTCAGGAGGGGGCGTGATCTCTGAGGAGAAATCCCGCCCTTCCGCCGAGCCGTGTCGGACGACGCCTTCAGTAGCAGATTGGTCCGTTTCGGCGGCGGGTGCGCGGAGACGGCGGCCTCGCCTCAGGCCTCGGGCATCCGGCGCAGCAGCGTGATCACGGCCTTTCCGTAAGCACGCTGCGCATCGACCTCATATCCTTCCGCCGCGACCGGCTCGCCGCGGGCAGTTTCAAGGCTTGCCCAGCCGCCCGGGGCCAGCGGCAGCTTCGCCAGCATCGCCGGGCCGAGGCCGCTCCCGTAAGGCGGGTCGAGGAAGGCCAGGTCGACCGCATCGGCCAAAGCGGCATGCTCGGCGTTCCTTGCGAGCACCTCGCCGGAGGCGCCAAGGGCGGCGAGGTTAGAGCGGATTGCGTCGACCGCTCGGCGGTCGTTCTCGACGAAGACGCAATGCGCCGCGCCGCGCGACAAAGCTTCGAGGCCGAGGGCGCCGGAGCCGGCGAAGAGGTCGGCGACCTGGAGGCCTTCGAAGCTTCCGAGGCGGCTTGCGAGCATCGAGAAGAGCGCCTCCCGGACCCGGTCGGCGGTGGGGCGGGTGCCCTGGCCCTGCGGCGCGACGAGGGGGCGGCCGCGCCACCGCCCGGCGATGATGCGCACTCAATTCCTCCCCGGATTTTTCCGGGGAGGGGGACCGCCCGAAGGGCGGTGGAGGGCTTCTTTTCGCCGGCCGCGAAGAACCCCTCCACCAGGCTTCGCCTGGTCCCCCTCCCCGCGAAATCGCGGGGAGGATTTTGAGCCTTTCAGCCCTTTGCGGAACGCCACCAGATCGTGCTGCCTCACCTCGTCCACCGCCCCTACCGGAAGATCGGCGAGCGGAAAGGGTCCGTAGGCGGTGCGCAGCAGGCGTGAAACCTGAAGGCCGAGATGCTCGAGCACCCGCCGGACCTCGCGATTCTTGCCTTCGGTGAGCTTGAGCTCGATCCAGGCGTTACGGCCCGTCCGCCGCTCCAGATTGGCGTCGATCGAGCCGTAGCGGATGCCCTCTATCTCGACTCCCTGGATGAGGTCCTCGAGCCGCTCCTGGCTGATCTCGCCGAAGACGCGGGCCCGGTAGGTGCGCTCCACCCCGGAGGAGGGGAGCTCGAGCTGGCGCTTGAGCTCGCCGTCGGTGGTGAGGAGGAGCAGGCCCTCGGTGTTGAGGTCGAGCCGCCCGACCGGCATCACGCGGGGCAGCCCCGCCGGGAGCCGGTCGTAAATGGTGGGCCGGCCTTTCGGGTCGCGCTCCGTGGTCAGCAGGCCCGCCGGCTTATGGTAGCGGAACAGCCGCGCCGGCGCAGGCGCCTTCACCGGTTTGCCGTCGACGGTGACGCCATGGAGCGAGGTCAGAAGGGTCGCCGGAGTCTCGACGACCTTCCCGCCGATCGCGATCCGGCCCTCCGCGATCATCCGCTCGATCTCCCGGCGCGACGCGATTCCGGCACGGGCGAGCAGCTTGGCGATTCGCTGGGAGTCCCTGGGGGGGGGCGGTGGGGGCAGCTTGTCCTCCTCATGAGTAGCCGGAAGGCCGGAAATATGCGCTCAGTCGATCCGCCCGGCAGGCACCGTTGCCCTCCGCGCTCGTTACGCATGAGAAACCGATCCCCGGTGGGCAAGGGCGCGCATTAGATGTTGTTCGGCAAACGCGAAAGGGCGATCCGGCGGATCCTCATCGTCGAGGACGAGCCGCTGGTCGCGTTCGACAACGAGCATCTGCTTCGCGAATGCGGCTACGAGGTGGTCGCCACCGTGGACACGCTGGCCGACGCGGTGCGGGTGCTGGGCGAGGAGGAGGTCGATCTCGTCCTCAGCGACATCCAGCTGAACGGCGAGGGCGACGGAATGGACGTGGCCAGGGCGGCCGGGGCGCGGCAGGTACCGGTGCTGTTCGTCACCGCCAATTGTCCGGTCGAGGCACGGGGGCTGGGCATAGGCTGTCTCGCCAAGCCTTATACCGACAAGGTTCTGAAGGGCGCGCTGGACGCGCTGGACCGCAAGCTGTCGGGGAAGAAGGTGGGAAGGCTGCCCGCTGGGCTGAGCCTGTACGAGGAGGCGTAGCTGCCTCCCCATGGCGGAGCCATGGGGAGGGGGACCACCGAAGGTGGTGGAGGGGTGACCGGGCGAGGCCGTTGCCGTCGAGCGCTGATCCTCAGCTTCTGCGGCAGGTCACCCCTCCACCATGCTACGCATGGTCCCCCTCCCCATCTTGCGATGGGGAGGCAAGAAGCGCCCCGTTCACCTGGTCGTGGAAGTGCCTGATCCCCGTCTCCAGCGTCCCCAAGGTCAGCTCCTTCAGCACGCCCGTCGCAAGCCCCTCCTGGCCGAGCGCGGCGGCGCGATAATCCTCGCCGCCGAACACGCCTTCGTCGAGCAGCGCCCAGCTCCGGGCCCAATGGTCCTCCTCCTCCGGAGTGGAGGGCGGCTCGGGGATCAGCATGAAATCCTCGACCAGGGTCCGGCCGACGGCCTGCGGCATCAGCACCATCAAATTCACGTAATCGGGGCTCATGATCATGATCGTCGCCGGGAAGAGCTGGTAGGCGAAGGTGATCACGGCGCGGAGCGCGGACCAGTCGCCATGGTCGATCCCGGCCATATGGTCGATCCGGCCGACCGCGGAGCGCTGGTGCCGGCCGAGGACGTCGGCGGCGGTCACTCCGTCGGTGAAGAATTTGGCGATGGTCGGGGCGTGGAGGCGCTGGACGTGGTAGCTTTCCAGGAAGGCGTCCATGATCAGCTTCCAGTTGGACGCGACGTCGTGGATCCGGCGGCGATACAGGTGGTGGCCGGCGAGGCCGAAAGCGTCGAATTCCGGCGCCAGCGCGACGGCGTCGGCGAAATCCGCTTGCTCGCGCGCGAACCAGATCAGCCCGCCGGCCTCGCGGGAGGGGAGCTCGGCGAGTCCGTATCGGCTCTTGTCGAGGCCGGGGAAGCTGTCCGGGCGCGGCATTCCGGCAAGCGCTCCGTCGAGCGAATAGGACCAGGCGTGATAGGGGCAGACGAGACGCGGAGCGCAGAGCGGCTCGCCGCCCTCGACCAGCCGGGTGCCGCGGTGCCGGCAGACATTGTAGAAGACGTGCGCCTTGCCCGCCCTGTCGCGGGCGAGGAGGAGGGGCAGGCCGAAGCCGTCGTGCGGCACCGCCATGTTCGAGCGCGGCAGCAGCGCCGAAGGCGCGATGACCTGCGGCAGGCGCCCGAACAGCCGCTCCCGCTCGCGCTCGAAATTGGCGGGATCGGTGTAGGCGGAAGCCGGGACGGTGGTGATCGCCTCGCCATGGCTGCTCTCGCCGCGGGCCACCACGCCGGCCAGGGCGAGCTGGCCCTCGGTGGGGCGAAGGCTGCCGGGCATGTCCATGGCGGGAAAGTGCGACTGGGGCGACGTGAAGGCAAGGGCAATTCTCCCGTCGCCCCCGGCAGAGGCTGGGACCCCGGTAGGTAAAGAATCCGGGTGCCTCTCACCCCACGGGATCCCGGCCTTCGGCGGGATGACGGCGAAACGAAGGCTCTAGCGGGGCGGCGGCGACGCGTTACAAGGCGTCATGAGCACCGCCCCCGACATTTCCGCCGACACCGCGCCCAAAGGGTGGCGCGCCCGACTCCCCGAGGGGATCCGCCCCTATACCGAAAAGGCGCCGATCGCGGCCTTTTTCGTCGGAGTCTCGTCGGGCTTCCCTTTCGCGATGATCGGGGCGACCCTGACGACGCGGCTCGCGCAGGAGGGCATCACCAAATCGACGGTGACGACCTTCGCGCTCGCCTTCCTCGTCTACAATCTGAAGTTCCTCTGGGCCTGGGTCGTCGACGGGGTCCGGATCCCGGTGCTCGGCCGCCTCGGCAAGCGAGTCTCGTGGCTGCTGGTGGCGGGGGTTTTGGTGATCGCCGCCGTCGCCAATCTCGCCTTCCAGGATCCGTCGGCCAACATCTACCAGACGGCGATCGCCGCCATCCTGGTCGGAGCCGCAGGTGCGACCTACGACATCGTCATCGACGCTTACCGGATCGAGCTTCTCGAGCCGCGTCAGCTCGGCGTCGGCGCCGGCATGTCCCAATATGGCTGGCGGATCGGCTCGGTCGTGGCGGGGTCGCTCGCCCTCGTGCTCGCGGCGCGGGTCGGTTGGGAGTTCGCCTATCTGGCCTGCGCCGTCCTCGCGCTTCCAGCGATGCTCACCGGCCTCATCGTCGGCGAACCCAAGAGGCATCGCGAGCCGACGCATCGGCGCGGGCTGGGGGAGGCGGCGCGCTCCATCTACGGGCCCTTCACCGAATTCTTCATGCGCAAGGGCGCCTTTCTCGTCCTCCTGTTCATCCTCCTTCACAAGATCGGCGACACGCTCGGCCAGCTGACTCTCAGGCTGTTGCTCGACGACATGGGCTATTCCAACGACGAGATCGCCATCTATGACGTCGGGGTGGGCTTCTGGGCCTATCTGATCGGGATTTTCATCGGCGGAATTCTCTACACCCGGGTCGGGATGAAGCGCTCGGTGCTGATCAGCCTCATCCTGATGGGCGTTTCCAACTTCACCTTCGCCCTGCTCGCCCAGTCCGGGCATACCAATTGGGGTCTGGCCGGCTGCATGCTGTTCGAGAATATCGCCAGCGGCATCGGGGGCGTGACCGTCGTCGCCTATTTCTCGGCGCTCTGCGACCTCAGGTTCACGGCGTCCCAATATGCCCTGATCTCCGCCGCGACGAGCATCGTCGGCCGCTTCCTGACCGGCACGTCGGCCGGCGCCATGGTCGAATCGATGGGCTTCTTCAACTTCTACCTGCTGACCACGGCCGCAGCGCTTCCCGGAATCATCCTCTTCTGGCTGATGATGCGGGCCGGCCTCATCGACGCGTCTATCGGCACCGCCGGCAAGGAAGGGGAGGGCGACGCCCGCCGCGACGGGCCGCAGGAGCCGGAACCAGCCCGATGATCTTCTTCGTCGGCACGATCCTCGTCCAAATCCTCTGCGTGGTCCACCTCATCCGCAACCGCCGCGCCAACCTCTGGCTCTGGGCGATCATCCTCCTGCCGATCGCCGGCTCGGCCGCCTATTTCGTGGTCGAGATATTGCCCGGCCTGTTCCAGCGGCGCGAGGTTCGCGCGGTCCATGCGGCCGCCGTGAGGAAGCTCGATCCGGATCGGGAGCTCAGAGCGGCGCGCGAGGCCGTCGACGTCGCCGATACCGCCGCCACCCGCTCTTCGCTCGCCGACGCTCTCGCCGAGGCCGGCAATTGGGGGGAGGCCGTCCGCCACTATCGGGAGGCCGTCGCCAAGACTCCGGGCAAGGACCGGCCCGCCCGCTTCAGGCTGGCCCGCGCCTGCCTCGAATCCGGCAACGCCGCCGAGGCCAGGCGCCTCCTCGAGGAGCTTCCGGAATCGGCCTCGCCGTCCGAGAACGACCGCGCGGCCCTGCTTCTGGCCCGAAGCCTGGAGGAGCTCGGGGAGACCGACCGGGCCATCGCCCTCTACGGCGAGTTGGGCGAGCGAATGGCGGGCGCCGAAGCGCAATGCCGCCACGCCGCTGTCCTGATCGGGCGCGGCCGCGGCGGCGAGGCCGTTGCGCTGCTCGAAGAAACCAACGCCGCGCCCGCCGGCTCGACAAGATGGAGCGGCGCAAGGAAGCGGAAATGTACGACTGGGCGGCGCGTACCCTGGCGGAGCTGAGGGGCGCTTAATCCTCCCCATCGTCAGATGGGGAGGGGGACCATGCGAAGCATGGTGGAGGGGTAAATGGCGCGGGCTTCTGCCAGCTACCCCTCCACCACCCTTCGGGTGGTCCCCCTCCCCATGCTGCGCATGGGGAGGATGACGTCAGGTCGGCACCTGGCCGTTTGCCCGAAGCACCTCGCCGGCCAGATAGAGCGAGCCAAGGATGAGGACGATGGGCGGTCGCTCGCGGTCGGCGTGGCGGGCGATCCAGCCGAGCGCCGCGGGGACGTCTGCCGCGGCCAGCCCGCTGAGGCCGGAACCGCGCGCCGCGGCGGCAAGGTCGGCCGGACCATGGTGCGGGTGGCCCGGGACGGGGACGGCGTGGAGCGTGGCGGCGCGGTTGGCGAACGGCTTCAGAACCCCGGCCATGTCCTTGTTGGCGAGAAGGCCGAGGACGATGTGGAAGGGCCGATCGCTCGGCACATGGCCCCGGAAGAAATCGGCCACGGCCCGGGCGGCGGCCGGGTTGTGGCCGCCGTCGAGCCAAAGCTCCGATTGTTTCGGCAGGATGTCGGCGAGCGGCCCCGGAGCGAGACGCTGGAGCCTTCCGGGCCAGTCGGCCCAGCCGATCGCGGCGCGCAAGGCCGGCTCGCGCACCGCCAGGGTCCGCTGGGCCCTGAGCATCGCCACCGCGAGCGCCGCGTTCATCGCCTGGTGGGCGCCTCGGAGGCGGGGAAGCGGCAGTTCGAGCTTGCCCCTTTCGTCGCGATAATGGAGCTTCCGGCGGTAGACGACCGCGTCCCAGCGATCGCCCCGCGGCATCCAGGTCGCGCCCGCCGTTGCCGCGGCCTCGGCGATCCGGTCGCCCAGCCGCTCGGGATAATGCTGGGTGACCAGCGGCACCCCGCGCTTGGCGATTCCCGCTTTCTCGGCGGCGATGTCCTCGATCCGGCCGCCGAGGAATTGCTGGTGGTCGACTCCCAGCTGCGCGATCCCGCAGACGGCCGGCGCGGGGATGACGTTGGTCGCGTCGAGCCTTCCGCCGAGGCCCACCTCGACGATGCAGGCGTCCGCCGGCTGCCGCGAGAAAGCGAGGAAGGCCGCCGCGGTGGTCGCCTCGAAGAAGCTGATCTCCATTCCGGACGCGGAGTCGAGCGTCTCCTCCAGCAAGGCGGCAAGCAGATCGTCCTCGATCAGGTGCCCCGCGAGGCGGATGCGCTCGTTGAACCGGACCAAATGGGGGCTGGTGTAGACATGCGCGGTCAGGCCCGCCGCCTCGACCGCGGCCCGCAGGAAGGCGCAGGTCGAGCCCTTGCCGTTGGTCCCGGCGACGTGGAGGACCGGCGGCAGGCGCTCCTGCGGATTGCCGAGGCGGCCGAGGAGCGCGGAGATTCGGTCCAGGCCGAGTATGTCGGCGCCGGGCGACAGGGTGGCGAGCCGGTCGAGCTGGCGCTGGACGGCCGGGTGGTCCGAGACGGCGCGGTCCACCTAATCCTCCCCGCGCCGAAGCGGCACTTTCACGGGGTCAGCAGCCCGTGCTTCTTCTTGCCGGCCGAGATCCGGACGTCGCGCGCGACCGGGATGACGACGTCGCCGCCGGCCCCCTCTCCGTCGATGCGGGCGCCGCCCTGGCCAATCAATCGCCGCGCTTCGTTCTTCGAAGCGCACAGGCCGAGCCCCACCAGGGCGTCCACGAGCGAAATCTCGCCCTCGACCTTGAGCGTCGGCAGAGCGTCGCCGGACGCGCCTTCCTCGAACGTCTTGCGCGCCGTCTCGGCGGCCTCTCGCGCGGCCGCCTCGCCATGCGCCATGGCGGTGGCGGCATCCGCCAGGACCTTCTTCGCCTCGTTGATCTCGACGCCGCCGAGCGCCTCAAGCCGTTCGATCTCGTCGACCGGCAAGTCGGTGAACCTTCGAAGGAACTTGCCCACGTCGGCGTCCTGGGCATTCCTCCAGAACTGCCAGTAATCGTAGGGTCCGAGCTGGTCCGCGTTGAGCCAGATCGCGCCTTTCTCGGTCTTGCCCATCTTGCCGCCGTCGGCGGTGGTGATGAGCGGGGTGGTGAGGCCGTAGACCTGGGTCCCGTCGACGCGCCGGCACAGCTCGATGCCGTTGACGATGTTGCCCCACTGGTCGGACCCGCCGAGCTGAAGCCGGCAGCCGGCGCGGCGCGACAGCTCGAGGAAGTCGTAGGCCTGCAGGATCATGTAGTTGAACTCGAGGAAGGAGAGCGACTGCTCCCGGTCCAACCTCAGCTTGACGCTGTCGAAGCTCAGCATCCGGTTGACCGAGAAATGCTGCCCGATCTCGCGCAGGAAGGGGATATATTCGAGCTTGTCGAGCCACTCGGCATTGTCGAGCAGGATCGCGTCGGTCGGCCCGTCCCCGAAGGTCAGGAAGCGCTCGAAGACCCGCTTGATCGAAGCGATGTTGGAATTGATCGTCTCGTCGTCGAGCAGCTTGCGCGCCTCGTCCTTGAAGCTCGGATCGCCGATCTTCGAGGTTCCGCCGCCCATCAGCACGATCGGCTTGTGGCCGGCCTGCTGGAGCCGGCGGAGCATCATGATCTGGATGAGGCTTCCGACGTGGAGCGAGGGCGCAGTGGCGTCGAAACCTATGTAGCCGGGGACGACCTGCTTCTGCGCCAGCGCGTCCAGCCCCTCGGCGTCGGTCAGCTGATGGATGAAGCCGCGCTCGTCGAGCGCTCGGAGCAGTTCGGAGCGATATTCGGACATGGCGGGCGGTTAGCATGGCAATCCGTCATGCTGAACTTGTTTCAGCATCCAGATTCGAGCAGCAGTGCGGGCGGAGAACTGACCCTGGAACAAGTTCAGGGTCACGGGATTGGACCGGACCCATGCGCCTTGAACTCAAACCCCACCCGGTGGCCGCTCCACTCGAAGTCCGACGAATCATAGTGGCGGTCGGGCGCGATGGGGACAATCTTCGCATTAGCTTCCGCATTCCCGGCGATCCGACGCGTCTCGACCTGCCGGAACGCAAAGACCCCCGGCGTGCAGACGGGCTGTGGGAGCGGACCTGCTTCGAATGTTTCATCCGCGAGCCCGGCTCTGGACCATATCACGAATATAATTTCAGCCCCTCGACGGAATGGGCGCTCTATCGGTTCGAAGCCTATCGCAGCGGAAGGACGACCGCGGACATGCCTGCTCCGCTGCTCAAGGTCTCGCGGCGCGCCGACCGCTTCGAGCTGTCCGCGCGTATAGCGGCGCCGCCGCTTGCAACGGCCGATTGGCGGGTCGGTATCTCGGCCATCGTCGTGGAGCGGTACGGGAACAAATCCTACTGGGCCCTGGCGCACCCGCCTGGCGACCCCGATTTTCACGACCCCGCTTGCTTCGCGCTCGAACTCCCGGCAGCACGCGCGGCATGAAATTCGGTATCGATCGCCTCCTCGCCGATCCGGCCCTGCGCAAGCCTTTGGAAGGCAAGCGGATCGCCCTGCTCGCCCATCCCGCCTCGGTCACCGAAGACCTCACCCATTCGATCGACGCCCTGACCGCTCTCGGCCTGAACGTCACCGCCGCCTTCGGCCCGCAGCACGGCCTGCGCGGCGACAAGCAGGACAATATGGTGGAATCGGACGATTTCACCGATCCCGCCCAC
>DASVVM010000037.1:0-22810 GCA_036386555.1 Allosphingosinicella sp. | reverse complement strand
GTAGGTGATGATGAAGTCGCGCCGGTCCGAGGTCAGCTCGGCGACCGCCGAGACCACCCGGAAATCGGCATAGCCGTTGGTCAGGTAGAACATCCTGAGCTTCTGCTGGTCGAAGGCCAGCCGGTCCGGATCGTAGACGTCACCCGAGCCGAGGAAGCTCAGCAGGCCGGTGCGCTTGGTTACCATCTCGCCGCGCAGATCGCCGTCGCTGAACTTCTCGTTGCCGAGGATGTTGATCTGCCGGATGCCGGACTTGGGCCCTTCGCTGATCTCGTAGACGACGTCGACGCGATTCTGCTCGAGCTGGACGATCTTGGGCTCGACGTTCGCGGCGAACCGCCCCTGGCGGCGATAGAGCTCGATGATTCGAGCGACGTCGGCGCGGGCCTTCGCGCGGCTGAAGATCTGCCTCGGCGCGAGGCGGATTTCCGGAGTGATCTTGTCGGACTTGAGGCGCTTGTTGCCTTCGAGCACGATGCGGTTGACGACCGGGCTCTCGCGCACCTCGATGCTGAGGTTGCCCCCATTGTCGCGGATCTGGGCGTCGGCGAACAGGTCCGTCGCGTAAAGGTCGCGCAGCGCCTCGTCGAGGCGCTCGCGGTCGTAGGGCTCGCCGACCCTTAGTTTGACGTAGGAGACGATCGTCTCCGGCTCGAGGCGCTGGTTGCCGCTCACCGCGATCGAACGGATGATCGTCGCTTCCGGCTGGGGTGCGGGAGCTACCGGGGCCGGCTGCAGCGGCGCCGCTTCCTGAGCAAAAGCGGGAATCGAAATTCCGCCGAGGATAGTGCCGACGAGCAGGACAGAGCAAAGCCGCCGGCCGTTCGTAAATGAATTTTTGGGTGTCACGCGTCCCCGCCCTTAGACTGAACGGACGGCACGATCGGCCATCCTGTTTCCCTGTCGCCCCTGCCCTGCCCGATCCTGCTCAGTCGATCAACCCGCCAAGCTTCGACCACAGGCCAAAAGAGCCCAAATCGTTGAAGGTAACGAGAATCATCAGCGCCAGAAGGGCAGCCAAGCCGGTCCTGAACGCCCATTCCTGTGCCTCCGGCCGCAAGGGTTTCCGGCGGACGGCCTCTATCCCGTAGAAGAAGAGATGCCCCCCGTCGAGCATCGGGATTGGCAACAGGTTGATGAATCCCAGATTAATTGAAATGACCGCGACGAACCACAGGAAGGCGAGCAGCCCCATGCTCGCCTGCTCGCCGGAGAATTTCGCGATCTTGAGCGGCCCGCCCATTTCCTTGACCGAGCGGCTTCCGGTGATGATCTGGCCCAGGCCCTTGATCGTCGTTTTGACCACGACCCAGCATTGATGGACGGAGGCGACGACGGCCCGGAGAGGCGACGCCTCTGTCAGAACCTGCTCGCCGGCGGCCACCCCAAGCATGGTGCGGCGTTCCTCGTTGCCGAACCGGTCCTTTTGCACCACGACCTGCGGGGTGACGTCGACCTGGAGCCGCCGGCCCGCCCTCTCGACTTCGAGCTCGAGCGGCCCGCCGACCTTGAGGGCGACTATCGGCATGATATCCTCGAAACGATCGATGTCGTTGCCGTCGATACGGACGATCCTGTCACCGATCCGAAGGCCGGCGGCCGGAGCGGGCGAGGTCTGGGTGAAGCCGCCTATCACCGGCGGAGTCTCGGGCACTCCATACGTGAAATTGAAACCGGTCAGGATCAGGATTGCGGCGAGGAAATTGGTCATCGGACCGGCCAGGACGATCAGGAAGCGCTGCCAGACCGGCTTGGCCTGGAAGGTCTGCAACCGCTCCTCGGCCGGCAAGGCCAGCCATTCAGGGGAAGGCTGGCCCGCGGCATTCATGTCGCCGGCGAACTTGACGTAGCCGCCGAGCGGAAGCCAGGCCAGCTTCCAGCGCGTGCCGCGCTTGTCGGTCCAGCCGGCGACCTCGCGGCCGAAGCCGATCGAGAAGGCCTCGGCCTTCACCCCGAACCAGCGACCGACGAAATAATGCCCGAGCTCGTGCACGAAGATCAGCGGCCCGATGACGAACAGAAAGCTCAGGATGGTCCAGAAGATACCGGGACTGTCGGTCAACGCATCACCCTTTTCACGATCGTTTCGGCAGCGGCACGGGCTTCACGGTCGACGTCGAGCACCTCTTCGACCGAGCCGGGCGCCGGCGGCGCATAGCATTGCAGAGTCTCGGCCGCGATGGAAGCGATGTCGAGAAAGCCGATCCGGCCGCCCAGGAACGCGCCGACCGCGACCTCGTTGGCGGCGTTCAGCACGGCCGGCCTCGCCCCTCCGTCGCGCAACGCCTGCCGGGCAAGGCCCAAGGCGGGAAAGCGTTCCGGATCGGGCTCGGAGAACCCCAGGTTCCCTGTCCTGACGAGATCGAGCCGCTCGCACGGGGTTTCCATCCTGTCCGGCCAGGCGAGCGTGTAGGCGATCGGTATCCGCATGTCGGGCGAGCCCAGCTGGGCGAGGACCGAGCCGTCGACATATTCGACCAGGCTGTGGACCACCGACTGCGGATGGATGACGATGTCGAAAGCCTCCTCCGGCAGCGGGAAGAGATGGAAAGCCTCGATCAGCTCCAGACCCTTGTTCATCAAGGTGGCGCAATCGACCGATATCTTCGCGCCCATCGACCAATTGGGGTGGGCGATCGCCTGGTCCGGGGTCGCCGAGCGCATCTCCTCGAGACTCCAGTCGCGGAACGGCCCGCCGCTGGCGGTGAGGATGATCCGCCGCACCGCCTCGGGCCGCGCGCGGTCGAAGCATTGGAAGATGGCGTTGTGCTCGGAATCGACGGGGAGCAAGGCGGCGCCGCTGCTGCCCGCGGACTCGATCATCAGATGGCCTGCCGAGACCAGGGCCTCCTTGTTGGCGAGGGCGACGGTGCCCCCGGCGCGAATCGCGGCCATGGTCGGGCTCAGGCCGGCCGAGCCGACGATCGCAGCCATCGTCCAGTCGGCGCCGGCGCCGGCCGCCTCGAGCACGGCTTCGCCGCCCGCGGCGGCCTCGGTGCCGCTCCCCGCGAGCGCGGCCCGGAGCGGTTCGAGCAGGGCCTCGTCGGCGATGACGGCGCGGCGCGCTTCAACGCTCCTGGCTGCCTCGGCGAGACCCTCGACGTCGCGATGGGCGGTGACGGCGAGCACGTCGTAGCGCTCCCGGTTGCGCTCGATCAGGTCGAGCGTGGAGCGGCCGACGGAGCCGGTGGCCCCGAGGATGGTGACGCTTCGCCGCCCGGTCACGCGAGGCTTGCGATCAGGACGAGCAGGGTTGCGGGGATGACGGGAAGGAGGCCGTCGAGCCGGTCGAGCACTCCGCCATGGCCGGGAAGCAGGGTTCCGCTGTCCTTGACCCCGAGCCGGCGCTTGACCCGGCTCTCGTAGAGGTCGCCGAGCTGCGCGAGCAGGCCCATCGGCGCCCCGAGCCAGAGGAAGTCGGGAAGCTCGGCCGAAATCCCGAACAGCCAGGCGGCTGTCGCGCCCACCACGGCGGCCCCGGCCATTCCGCCGATCAGGCCCGCCCAGGTCTTGTTGGGGCTGATCTTCGGCGCCAGCTTCGGCCCCCCGATCGAACGGCCGGCGAAATAGGCGAAGATGTCGGTCGCCCAGGTCACCAGCATCAGCCAGAACACGAGGTAGAGGTCGGCCCAGGCGATGACCAGCAAGGCGAAGGAGGGGATGCCGATGTAGAGCATGCCCCAGCCCAGGCTGATGCGGCGGCTGGCGAGCAGTGCGACAAGCGCCGCGGCGGCGACGGCGGCGAAGCCGAGCCACGCCTCCCGGAAGGTCGAGACGGCGACCGCCTCGACCCCTTCGATGACGTCGATCTCGTCGACCGGATAGAGATATTGGGCGGCGGCGAGAAGCGCGACGGCGAGCAGCCCCATGGCGAAATAGCTCCAGCCGCGCTTCAGCCGGTGCATGTCGCCCCATTCGAGGATCATCGCCGCCGCCCCGGCCGCGACGAGCAGCCGGAACAGCCAGCCGCCGACGTAGATTGCGGTGCAGGCGACCGCGATCATCACCACGGCCGCGGCGAAGCGGGTGAGCAGGTCCGACTGAGGCGCCGCGGGGACCTTCTCGCTCATCGCCCGCCGAACCTTCGTTCGCGGCCGGCATAGTCGGCCAGCGCCGAGCGCAGCGAATCGCCGTCGAAATCGGGCCACAAGGTGTCGACGAACAGCAATTCGGCATAAGCCGCCTGCCAGAGCAGGAAGTTGGAGAGGCGCTGCTCGCCCGATGTCCGGATGAGGAGGTCGAGCGGGGGAAGGTCGGCGGTGTCCAGCGAGGCCTCGACCATCGCCTCGTCGATCTCGGCGGGGCGGATCTCGCCGGCCCGGGTCCGCTCCGCGAGCCTTCGCGCCGCCTGGACCAGCTCGGCGCGGGCGCCATAGTTGAGCGCGATCGCTAGGGTCATCCGCCGGTTGCCCGCCGTTCGAGCGACCGCCTGATCCACCAATTTGGCAATATCTGGCTGGAACGCGTTGTGATCGCCCAATATTTTGAGCCTGACCCCTTCGCGGTGAAGAGCGTCGAGCTCGCGCGTGATGTAGAAGCGCAAGAGCCCCATCAAATCGTTGATCTCGTCCTCGGGCCGCCGCCAATTCTCCGAGGAGAAAGCATAAAGGGTGAGGCACTCCACCCCCGCCTCGCCGGCGGCGCGAAGCACCTTGCGCGCCGCTTCCGCGCCCTGGCGGTGGCCGGCGGCGCGGGGCAGGCCCCTCGCCTTCGCCCAGCGGCCGTTCCCGTCCATGATGATGGCGACGTGCCGGGGAACGCCGGGGCTGCCGCCGCCGGCGCTTTCCGGCGCCATGGGGGCGGAGCGCACGGTCACTGCGTAAGAATTTCCTTTTCCTTCGCCGAAGCCGCCGAGTCGATCTCCTTGATCGTGTCGTCGGTGAACTTCTGAACCTCCGTGCTGAGGCGCTTGTGCTCGTCCTCGCTGATCTCGTGCTTCTTCTCGTCGGTCTTCAGCGCCTCCATTCCGTCGCGGCGGACGTTGCGGACTGCAATTCGGGCCTTTTCGGCATATTGGCCGGCGAGCTTGGCGAGCTCCTTGCGCCTTTCCTGGGTCAGATCCGGGATCGGCAGTCGGATCGTCGTCCCGTCGACGATCGGGTTGATTCCGAGTCCGGCGTTGCGGATCGCCTTCTCGACCGGAGTGACGTTCGACCGGTCCCAGACCTGGACCGAGAGCATGCGCGCTTCCGGGGTGGAGACCGTCGCGACCTGGTTGAGCGGCATGTTGGCGCCATAGACCTCGACCTGGATGGGATCGAGCAGGCTGGTCGAGGCCCGGCCGGTCCTGAGGCCGACCAGATCGTGCTTCAGAGCTTCGACGGCGCCATGCATTCGGCGCTGGATGTCGGCCTTGTCGTACGCGGGCATGGTCTCACTCCTCGTTCTGAACGATGGTCGCGGTCCCCTCGCCGCTCAGCACCCGGGCGAGATTGCCCTGCTCGCGGACGTTGAACACGATGATCGGGATATTGTTGTCGCGGCAAAGCGCGACGGCGCTTGCGTCCATCACCTTGAGGTCGTCCGAAAGCACCTGCTGGAAGGACAGGCTCTCGTAGCGAGTCGCGTCGGCCTTCTTCTTGGGATCCGCGTCGTATATGCCGTCTACGCTGGTCCCCTTGAACAGGGCGTCGCAGCCCATCTCGGCGGCGCGCAGGGCCGCGGCCGTGTCGGTGGTGAAATAGGGATTGCCCGTGCCTGCGGCGAAGAGGACGATCCGTCCCTTCTCCATGTGACGGATGGCACGGCGGCGGATGTAGGGCTCGGACACCGTATCCATCGGGATCGCCGACAGAACCCGGGTGTCGACCCCGATCCTCTCGAGCGCATTCTGGAGGGCGAGCGCGTTCATCACGGTCGCGAGCATGCCCATATAATCGGCGGTGGTCCGGTCGAAGCCCTTGGCGGCCGCGGCGAGACCGCGAAAGATGTTGCCGCCCCCGACCACGAGGCACAGCTCATGGCCTTGCCTCGCCTCTGCTATCTCCTGGGCGAGGCCCGACGTGGCCCCCGGGTCGATCCCGAACGCGCCCTCCCCCATCAACGCCTCGCCCGACAGCTTCAGCAGGATCCGGTTGAAGCGCGGGCGCGGCATGGGAGTTTTGGGTCCGTTCGCGAGAGGAATGGAAGGGTGGCGCACCTTTAATGAGCGCGCGCCACCCTGCCAAGCAGCTTAGGCGTCGGCGGGTTCGGGCTTGCCGACGCCCGAGGCGGCGGCGACTTCGGCGGCGAAGTCGCTTTCCTTCTTCTCGATGCCTTCGCCCAGCTGGAAGCGGACATAGGCGTTCAAGGAGATCGGGCTTCCGGTGCGCTTCGCCTCGGCGGCGATGACGTCCTCGACCTTGGTCTTGTTGTCCATGACGAAGAGCTGGCTCATCAGCGCGTTCTCCTTGCGGAACTTGGCCATCGCCCCGTCGACCATCTTGGCGACGATATCGGCCGGCTTGCCGCTCTCGGCCGCTTTCTCGCTGGCGATGGCGCGCTCGCGCTCGATCAGCGAGGGATCGAGCTCGCCGCCGGTGAGCGCCTGCGGGTTGGCCGCCGCGATGTGCATCGCGAGCTGCTTGCCGAGCTGGGTCAGCGATTCCGAATCGCCCTCGCTTTCGAGCGCGACGAGAACCCCGATTTTGCCGAGACCCGGCTTCACGGCGTTGTGGACGTAGGAGACCACGACGCCCTGCGGGACCTGGAGCACGGCGGAGCGCCGAAGCGACTGGTTCTCGCCGATCGTCGAGATGTTGGCGGTGAGCTTCTCCTCGACGGTGCCGCCGCCCGGATACTGGGCCGCGAGTATGCCCTCGACAGTGCCGCTGCCGTCGAGCGCCAGCTGGGTGACCGCGCTCACGAACTCCTGGAACTGCTCATTCTTCGAGACGAAGTCGGTCTCGGAATTGACCTCGACGACGGCGCCGCGATTGCCCGCGACTGCGACCCCGACGAGCCCTTCCGCAGCGGTCCGGCCGGCCTTCTTGGCGGCGGCGGCGAGGCCCTTGGCGCGAAGCCAGTCGATCGCCGCCTCCATGTCGCCCTGGGTCTCGCCCAGCGCCTTCTTGCAATCCATCATGCCGGCGCCGGTGCGCTCGCGCAGTTCCTTGACGGTCGCGGCCGTGATCTCAGCCATGTCTTCTATCCTTCTGAAAAATCAAAGTGCGTCCTTCGATACGCGGCTTCGACTTCGCTCAGCCGCTACTCAGGATGAGCGAGGGGCTTCGAACCGATCCGCTCATGCTGAGTAGGCATTGAGCGAAGTCGAAATGCGGTATCGAAGCACCCGCTCGGGTTAGGCCTGGACTTCCGCCAGCGCCGCTTCGGCCGGAGGCGCGTCCATCGCGCCGATGTCCTCGCCGCGCGCCTGCGCTCCGCCCGACTTGCCGGCCAGAGCCGCGTCGGCGATGGCGTCGCAATAGAGGCGGATGGCGCGGCTGGCGTCGTCGTTGCCCGGGACCGGGAAGGCGATGCCCTGCGGGCTGACGTTCGAATCGAGGATCGCGACGACGGGAATGCCGAGCACATTGGCTTCCTTGATCGCCAGCTCCTCTTTGTTGGCGTCGATCACGAAGATGACGTCGGGAAGGCCGCCCATCTCGCGGATTCCGCCGAGCGAGAGCTCGAGCTTGTCGCGCTCGCGGGTGAGCTGGAGCACCTCCTTCTTGGTCAGGCCGGCGGTGTCCCCGCTGAGCTGCTCCTCGAGGCTCTTGAAGCGCTTGATCGAGTTGGAGATGGTCTTCCAGTTGGTGAGCATCCCCCCCAGCCAGCGATGGTTGACGAAATGCTGGCCCGAGCGCCGCGCCGCCTCGGCGATCGGGTCCTGCGCCTGGCGCTTGGTCCCGACGAACAGCACCTTGCCGCCGCCGGCGACCGACTGGCGGACGAAATCGAGGGCGCGCGCGAAAAGCGGCACCGTTTGCGAGAGATCGATGATATGGACCCCGTTCCTGTCGCCGAAGATGTACGGCTTCATCTTGGGGTTCCAGCGGTGCGTCTGGTGGCCGAAATGCGCTCCGGCCTCGAGCAATTGCTGCATGGTGACGTCGGTGGACGCCATGGTCTTTCTCCTTCCGGTTATGCCTCTGCAGGGCCGAGAGACCCGCCTTACCCCCGGATCGAGTCCGGGGTTCGGCGGGCACCGGTATGATGGCCCTGCATGTGGGATGGCGCGCATGTAGCGGGGGAAACTCGCTAAATCAAGCCGGCGGGCTGGCGGACAGGGCGCTGCGCGATTAGATGGGACGGCGCAAACCTACGGAGCCGATCTATGTCCCGCCAGCCTTCCTATCCGAAAGACGCAGCGGTCGGCGAGGCCGCGGACGATCCCGACAAGGCCGGGGCGGAGGGCTCGAAGCGCACCAAGCATCTGGTCACCGGAGCCGCGATCGGAATCGGGTCGGCGGCGATCGTCGCGGCGCTCCTCTACGCCAAGAAGCGCAAAACCGACCGCTGACGCCTGGTCGTCATGCCCAGCGAAAGCGGGGGGTCCAGTCCGGTGTCAGAACGCGCTTCGGATTCCGAATGGATTCCCGCTTTCGGGGGAATGACGGGAAAACAATAGCTTAACCTCGCCTGTCAGCCGGGTTCAGGCCGGGCTCAAGGGAATCGGTCTAGACGCTCCTGATCAATCAAGGAGTGTTTGCGATGCGTACCCTCGTCCTGGCCCTTTCGGCGGCCACCCTGACCGTCCCGGCGCTTGCGGTGCCGACCACCCCGGCCGTCGCCCAGGAGCGCTACCACGGCAAGACGTGGCGCGGCTCCGACGGCCGCACCTATTGCCGCAAGTCCAACGGCACCACCGGCCTCATCGTCGGCGGCGCCGCGGGCGCCTTCGCCGGCCGCGAGATCGCCGGTCGCGGCAGCCGCACCACCGGCACCGTGCTCGGCGCCGCGGTCGGGGCCCTGCTCGGCCGCCACGTCCAGCGCAACGTCGTCAGCAGCCGTCGCTACTGCCGCTGACCGGCTTGCCCTGCCAGCTTCGAACGCCCCGGCCTCGTCGGGGCGTTTTGCTTTGGGACGCCTGCGCGAAGTCCCTCCTTGACGTCATGACGTCACGGTAGAAGTACGGCCATTCCGGTGATAAGCTGTTGTGGCGACTTGCGAAGGAGAGCCGAATGAAAAAACTGATCCTGACTGCAGGGGGGCTGCTCCTGGCCACCGCCAACACGCCGCCCTCGACGAGCTCGAACGTGGCGCCGGGGGGCGAGCTGGATTCGGTGGTTGCCGCCGAAGCGCCCAAGGGAGATCATCACCCGGCCGCCAAGCCCCCCAAGCCGAAGCCGCCGCGGATCGCGGTCGCGCCGGAGCCGGCCGGCGCCTATCCGCGCTGCTCGTCGACGGTGCGGGACCGCTGCGTCCAGGGCCGTTCGGGTCATGCACGCGCGACTCATCATGAACGCCGGATGCAGCTTGCGATGAGAGCCGGCGAGCGGGGCTGAAACCCCCTCCCGTCAGCTAAACCTCGCGTCCGTACCATTCGTCGAGGCGCATCAACTGGTCATACTCACCGTAAGGGGCGTGTTCCGGGTGGAGCTTCGCCGTGAACGGCTCGTCCCCGGTCAGCCAGCGGGCTGCGGCGCCGAGGAAATTGCGGGCCGCCATCCTCGTGAAATCGGCGACGTCGATCCCGCCGCGGCTCGTCACCGGGCTTGCGACAAAGCCCAGCCTGCCCGCTTTGCGCGCTAGCGACCAATATTCAAAACAGGCCGGAACCCCTTCTATTCCTTCGAAACCTTTGCGTTCGGCGATGAGCCCGAGAAGGCCGAGCTGCATCGCATAGCCTTCGGCAACGGCCTTGGGCCCGGGCGGAGTCCCCGTCTTGTAGTCGACGATGGCGAGGCTTCCGTCGGCCAGGCGGTCGATCCGGTCGGCTTCGCCGTAGAGGACCACTCCCTGGAGCTCGCATTTCCCCTTGACCTCGGCCGCGGCCGGACGGCGGCCGGAGGCGAGGTTCCTCGCCATCTCCGCCGCGATCCAGTCGATCGCCTCCAGCAGCCGGGGCTGCCACAGCGCCCGCATCAGCGGGTGGGCCGAAGAATCGCCGAGCAGCGCTTCTGCGCGTGGCCTGAGCTTCGAAGGCTCGCAACGATCCTCCTTCATCCAGGCTTCGAGCACCTTGTGCACCGCGCTCCCGCGCCAGGCGGCGCTCGGATCCGCGTCGATCGGGTCGAGCGCGGCGAAGGCCAGCATCTTTCGCGCGTAGAAAGCGAAGGGATCGGCCTTGAGCCGGTCGACGTCGGTGACCGCGATCCGCCTCGGCCTGAGCTCGGCCGCGGGGCACGGCGCGGGGCGCCCGGTCGGAAGGAAGGCTTCCGGCCGGTCGAGCGAGCGTGCCCAGCTTCGGTGCCTCGGGGACCGAGTGACCCCGGCGGTCATCGCCTCGAGCCTGAGCCAGAAGCGCGAGGCGATGGCCGGGGAGCGCGCGTCGCGCCGGGCGCGGGTGACGAGAACTTCGCGCCCGCCCAGCGCGCTTGCGAAATCGTGGGCGGCGAGGCCGATCCGGCGCTCGAGGCCGGGGAGGCCGAGCTCGCGGCGGACCCGGGGCGCGAGCCACGGATCGGGGCTGGGCAGTTGCGGCCACACCCCTTCGTTGAGCCCGCCGAGGATGACGAGATCGGCCGATTGGAGCCGGGCTTCGATCAGGCCCCAGATGAAGAGTCGCGGATGCTGGCCGTAAGGCGGCCGGACCGCGACGGCCGCGAGGAGCTGCTCGAGCAGGGCCGGGAGGCTCGCCGGCGACAATCGGGACGGTCCGAGAAGCGAAGCCGGCTCTGCGGATTCGAGAAGCTCGGCGGCGGCGCGCCCGGCCGGGCCGGCCCAGACTTCGTCGCCGCTGAGCTCGGAGGCCGACTCGCGCAGGAGCGCCAGAAGCGAGGGAAGCGCCGCGCGTTCCACGCCGAACCCCCGCTCGAGCGCTCGAAGGCGCGGCGCCACTGCGCTCCACCAGGAAGCGGCGCGCTCGCGCTGGTCCGAATCGCGGCCGCTCCGGTCCGAGAGATGCTCCGCAATGCCGGCGAGCCCCGCCGGCGGCCGGGGGCCGCGAAGGGCCATGTCCAGGGCGCGGGCGCCTTCGAGCCATTCGAGCCTCCCCTCGCCCTTCATGACCAGGGGGTGCTTGAGCAAAGCGAGCAGAGGCACCGGCGCGAACTGCTCCGCAGCCGCCGTGGCGAGCGCGAGAAGCAGGGTTCCGGGCGCGAGCTGGGAGAGCGGGCGGCCGGCGCTGTCGTCGGCCTCGACTCCCCATCGCCTCAGGTGGGTCGAGACCCGCCGCGCGAGGTTGCGGTCGGGGGTCACGAGAGCGGCGGTCCGGCCCGGGGTCTCGAGCGCTTCGCGAAGGGCGATGGCGATCGTCTGGGCTTCCTCGGCCGGATCGGAGAGCTCCAGCGCCCGAACTCCGGTAAGCCGCCGCTGAGCGGGGCGGAGCACCTGCCAGCGATCGGTGAAGGCGGCGGGCTTCATGGCGTTGGCGATGGCCCGGCTTCGAACGGCCGGGGCGTCGCGGCCGCCTCCCCAGCGCCAGCTTTGCACCTCCTCCCGGCCGACCCCCATCCGGTCGAGCAGGAGCTTGAGGTGGAATTGGGGGTGAGTCTCGATGGAACGCCGCTTCAGGCCGGTCTCCTCATCCGCGTCGTGAGGACCGAGCGCATCCCATTCCGCTCGATCCATGGTCAGATCGAGGCCGGGAAAGACGACCAGCCCCTCGTCGAGCCTCGAGACCGTTCGGAGCAGGCCGGCAATGGCGGGCGCCGTGCTGCCGATTCCCGCCGCGGCGACGAAGCCTCGGGGCGGCGAGGTCCGCCAGCGCCGGGCGACTCCGGCGAGCAGGCGGTTGCGCCGGTCCGCGAGATCGATCCGGCCCCGTTCTGCGAGCAGCCGCGGCCACTGGTCGAGGATGACCGCGAGCCGCTCCAGCGAGGCCTGCCAGTGAAGCGACAGATCGGGCAGGTCCTGGGCGAAGGCGCGAAGGTTCGACGGATCGATCCCTTCGACCAGCAGCTGGTCGAGGGTCCGGGCGAGATCCTCGGCGAGGCGCAAGGCCTCCGCCGCATCGACTCCTCCGACATGCTGCTGGACCAGGCGCGCGAGAAGGAAGAGCCGCTCCAGCGGCTCGACCGCCGGCGGAAGCTCGTCTTCCTCCCCCAGGGGCTCGAGCGCGCCGCCGATCCGCTCGTCAAGCTCGGGGTCGCCCACGGGAACCAGCCTGGGCAGGAGCAGTCCTCCGCCCGAGCGCCTGACGAAAGCGTCGGCGACGGCTCGGGCCGCGCGGTTGTTGGGGACGAGGACGATGCCTTGAGCCAGTCCCGTGTCGCCGCGCCCGAAGCGCGCGATCAGCCCGGCCGCGAGCGCGTCCGCGAACGCGCGGTGCGGCGGGATGGTGAAGACGCTGGGGCGGACCTTGGTCACCAAGCGAGGTTAGCTTGGGCTTCAGGCCAGCCCAAGCACTTCCTCGGCCTGGCGGATGTTGGCCGGAGCGCCGACGTCGAACCAGAGGCCCTCGTGGACGGCGCCGAACAGCCGGCCCTTGGCAATGGCGCGGTCCCACAGGAGGTTGGTCGAGAATGGGCCCTCGGGGATGTCGCCGTCGAGAAGGCGTTTCGACACCATCTGGATCCCGGTGTAGACGAACGGCGCCACCCCGCCCGGCTTGCGGCGCTTCAGGACTCCGCCGGAGCTCATGTGGAAATCTCCCTGCCCCCTGTGGCAATGGGCGCGGGCGAGCGGGACGAGCAGGAGCAGCGCGTCCATCCGCGCCTCGTCCCAGCCGCTTGCGAGGAGGCGCAGCGAATCGACGGGGCCGTCGATCCACAGATTGTCGGAATTGACGACCAGAAAGGGATCGGAGTCGATCAGGGGCAACGCCCTGACCATGCCGCCGCCGGTCTCGAGCAATTGGGATCTCTCGTCGGACACGGCAATTTCAAGACCTTGAGCCCGATTGTTGAGATGGGCTTCGAGAGCGTCGGCGAGATAATGAACATTGACCACGACCTTCTCCACGCCAGCCGAGCGAAGCCGGTCGAGGCAATGATCGAGCAAAGGCTTGCCGGCCACCTCGACAAGGGGCTTGGGACGGGTGGCGGTGAGCGGCCGCATGCGCTTTCCGAGGCCCGCGGCGAGGACCATCGCCGTCCTCGGCACGTCGCCGGCGGGCACCGGGCGGAGGGCGAGCGGCCGGCGCTGGCGGTTCATGCGTAGATTTTCCTGAGGCAGGCGTCGTTGCGAAATTCTGCCGGCACGTTGGCATCGAACCAGGCGCGGACCGGAGCGAGGGCGGGATGGGCGAGATTGCGCTCGACATAGCCCCAGATGCGGGGATGCATGGTGGGGTAGAAAGGCTTTTCGTCGCGTTTCCAAAGGCGGGTGAAGATGCCGAGGATCTTGGTGTTCCGCTGCGCTCCGAGGATTTCGTAATGCGCCCGGAAGAGGTCGCGGTCGGCGACGTTCGCGCGCTCGCAATAGAAGTCGAACATCGTCTCCTCGAGTTCCGGGGACACGTCCCGCCGGGCGTCCTGGAGGAGCGACACGAGATCGTAGGCGGCATGGCCGGCCAATGCGTCCTGGAAGTCCAGGAGGCCGAGCTCGGACCGGCCCGGAAGAACCATCAGATTGTCGGCATGATAGTCGCGAAGGACCAGGACCGGATTTCCCCGGGCGACGCGCAGCACCTCGTCCCAGACCTGCCGCCACGCGGAGAGGAACCCGGCATCGTCGACCTGAAGCTCGAGGGCGGGGACGTACCATTCCGGGAAGAGGCCGACTTCCCGCTCCATCGCCTGATCGTCATAGGCCGCAAGCCCGGCTGGAGCGGGCTCGGCCGCCAGGCGGGCGAGGATGTCGACAGCGCTTTCGTAGATTTCCCGCTCGCGCTGCGGCTCGCGCTGGAGCAGCGGGCCGACCCGGTCGTCGCCGAAATCCTCGAGCAGGAGCAGGCCCTGTGCCCGGTCGATCGCGAGCGGGCGCGGCGGGCAGAAGCCGCGGTCCAGCAGATGGCCGGCGATCGTGAGGAACGGTCCGATATCCTCATGCTCCGGCGGGGCGTCCATCAGAACGGCGGTTCCGGAGTCGCCGTGGATCCTGAAATAGCGCCGGAAGCTGGCGTCGCCGGCCAGGGGGCGGATCTCGGCACCGCCCCAGCCATGCTCTGCAAGGAAGTCCGGCGCCCCTGCGGGCGGAATCATCGGGGCGGCCATCGCGCTCCCCAAGCGGGGGGGACGGCAGCTGTCAAGGCGCGGGCGCCCTCCCCTTGCCGCCGCAGGGTGAGGCGAAGCGAATGCGGCCACAAGGCGAGCCCCATGCGCTCGGGCCATTCGACGATCAAGGCGCCGTCCTGAAGCGCCTCGTCGAGCGCGAGCTCCTCGATCTCGGCCCGATCCTCGAGGCGGTAGAGATCGACGTGCCAGGCCGGGAGGCGAAGCGTGTCGTAGGGGATGACGATCGGAAAGGTCGGGCTTGCAACTTCCCCCTCATGGCCGAGCCCGGCGAGAATCCCGCGCGCCAATGTGGTCTTGCCCGCGCCGAGATCGCCGAACAGGGCGACGACGTCGCCGGCCCGAAGCTGCGCCGCCAAGCTCCGGCCCAGCGCCTCGGTCGCCTCCGGCCCCTTGAGGCGCATCAGCGCTTCCGGGGCAGGCGAAGGGTGACCGTCGTGCCCTCGCCAGGCTCCGAAAGCAGCTCGATCGTTCCGCCATGGGCTTCGACGAATTGCTTGGCGAGCGGGAGGCCGAGGCCGAGAGCCGCCCCGTCGGCGCCGCGCGGCTCGGCGGTCCGGGAGAAACGGTCGAAGACTCCGGCCTGGTCGGCCGGCGCGATTCCGCGGCCATTGTCGGACACGGTGATCGCCGCCGCCTTGCGGTTGCCGGCGGCGTGGAGAAGGACCCGTCCGCCGTCGCCGGTGTAGGCGAAGGCGTTCTTGAGCACGTTGTCGAGCGACTGGCGAAGGCGTGCGCGGTCGCCGGCAATGGAGGCCGCACTCGCTTCGATCTCGACGGCGAAATCGATGTTCTTCTTTGCCGCCTGGTCGCGGAACCCGTCCGCCGCCTCGGCGCAGAGCCTGGCGAGGTCGACCTTGTCCTCGGCAAGCAGGAGGCTGCCGCTGTCGCTCTGGGTGAGATCGAGTACGTCGTCGATCAGTGCCCCCAGGCGGGCGACCGAGTCGAGGATCGCCGTCACATATTCGGCGGCGGTCGGCTCGAGCGCGCCGGCATAGCCGCCGGCGAGCATCTCGGCGAAGCCGCCGATCGAGGTCAGCGGCGTCCGAAGCTCGTAGCTCATGTTCGAGACGAAGGCGGTCTTGAGCCGGTCGGCCTGCTCGAGCGCCTGGGTGCGTTCCCTCAGCGCCGCTTCCACCGTCCTGCTGGCGGTGACGTCGAGCATCGTGAAGAGGGCATTGCCGTCGGGAAGGGGGACGGCCGCGAACTCGAACTCGCGCCCGTCGGTGAAGGCGACCCGGCCGTTGCGCTGCTTGCGCTCGACCGTCGCGCTTCGAACCAGCTCGCGCACCAGTGCGGCGTGGCTCGCGTTACGGAGCTTCTTGCCGATATGAGTGGTGAGGGCGTCGATGCGCGGATTGCCCGCGAGCTGCTCCTCGTCGAACTCCCACAATTCGCGGAATCGGTTGTTCCAGAGGTGGAGGCGCCCGTCCGAGGCGAAGACCCCGACCGCCTCGAACAGGTTGTCGAAGGTCGCGGTCCGCACCCGGAGCAAGGTGTCGCGCGCCGACGCGAGGCGCAGCTGCTCCGTCCGGTCCTCGAAGATGAGCAGCAGGCCGCCGTCGGGAAGCGGCTGGGCGACGACGCGCAGGTGGCGCCCGCCGGGGAGCAGCCAATCCTCCTCCTCGGCGGCGAGACCGCCGGTGAACCAGCGGTCATGCTCCTTCTTCCACTCGGGATAGTCGCGCACCTCCGGCAGGTGGCCCGTCTCGCGCATGGCGTCGAGCAGGCGGTTGAATTCGGGACGGTCGGCGAGGAAATCGGGCCTGAGGGCGAAAAGCCGGGCGAAAGGCTGATTCGAGAAGATCAGCCCGCGGTCGCGGGCGAACTGGGCGACCCCCGCGGACAGACGGTCGAGCATGTCGCGCTGGGCGTGGACGAAGCGGGCGAGTTCAGACCGGGCCTGCTCTCGGTCTTCGACGTCGATCGCATAGCCGGCGACGCCCGCCTCGCCGAGCGGCACCTCGACCACCCGCATCATCCGCCGCTCGCCGCCTACCGTCGCGGGCACGTTGCGCGCGTGCGGCTGGCCGCTCTGCCGAACCGCGGCGGCCTCGGCGATCGCGCCCGCTTCGCCGTCGTCGACGAGCTCGAGCCCGCCTTCTATCACGGCCCGGCCGTCCTCGGCCTCGACCGCCGCGACATAGGCGCTGTTGACCATGGCGAGACGCAGGTCGGGCCCGCGATGCCAGATCGGGAAAGGCGCGGCCTCGATCAGGCCCGAAAGCGCATCCAGCGCCCCGGCGAGCCTTTCGCTGCGCTCGCGAAGCGCCGCCATCTCCTCCTCGCTCGCCGTCGCGTCGGTGAGCCAGAGGAGGACGGTGCCGGCGGGATAGGAGGGCGGCGCCGGGCCGCCGTGCACCCGGTAGACCCGGGCCGAGCCGGCCGGGCGGAGCGAGAGCGTGAAATCGCCCGCCGCCGCCGCGGCCGATTCGACCCTCGCAATCAGGGATTGCCTGTCCTCCTCGGCCAATATCGCGGCAAGGTCGGCCAGCCGCTGCGGCGTGGCGGCAAGCCCGAGGGCCAAGGCGACCCGCTCCGCCTCGACGAGGCTCCCGTCGCGGCGGACGACGAGCGGAAGCGCAGGCGAGGCGGCGAGGAGAGCTTCGTGATGCCTGGTGGCTTCGATTCGCGCCGCCGCGTCGCGGCCCCGGCCGAGGCCGCGCACCGTGGCCCAGAGGGCGATGGCGAGCCACGCACCGGACAGGAGCGCAATCGCCGCCAAGGCTGTCGGTGAGAGGTTTACCATGGAACGGCCTCTCTAACGGGGCTCCGGAGCGTCCGGAAGGGCGTCCGTGAGCGCGGCTGTATGTGACATTAATGACACGCGGCGGGCGCATATGCATCGCTAAGCAGCCGCAGCCATTGGAATATCGGCCCCATCCCGATAGTCCGACTACACAATTAATCGTGGAGAGGGGATTCACCCATGGCACTGACCGTCCGTTCGCGCGCCCTGCGCTCTGTCGCCTTTGTCGGGCTCCTCGGCGCGCTGACCCCTCAGGTCTATGCGCAGGAGACTCAGGAAGAGACCGACGATCCCGCTACTCTGGACTCCGAGGCCGAGATTGAATCCGGCCAGGACGCCGACGCCACCAACCAGGGCGACATCACCATCACCGGGTCGCGCATCCGCCGCCCGAACCTGACCTCTACCGTTCCGATCACCTCGGTCGGCGGCGACGAATTCTTCGAGACCGGCAGCGTCTCGGTCGGCGACGCGCTGAACGATCTGCCCGCGCTGCGCAGCACCTTCGGCCAGTCGAACTCGACCCAGTTCCTCGGCACGGCGGGACTCAACCTGCTCGATCTGCGCGGCCTCGGCACGCAGCGCACCCTGGTTCTGGTCAACGGACGCCGCCACGTCCCGGGCGACATCCTCAACAACGCCAACTCTCCCGACGTGAACACCATCCCGACCGACCTGATCGAACGCGTCGACGTGGTCACCGGCGGCAACTCGGCGATCTACGGTTCGGACGCCATCGCGGGCGTGGTCAACTTCATCCTGAAGCGCGACTTCGACGGCGTCCAGCTGCGCGGTCAGGGCGGCATCAGCAAATATGGCGACGCCGGCGCTTATTATACCAGCTTGCTCGCCGGCCGGAATTTCGCGGACGGCCGCGGCAACGTCACGATCAACCTCGAATATGCCCGTCAGAACGATTATTACGCCTCCGGCCGTCCCAACCTGCGTCAGGCTAACGGCTTCGTCGCCGTCGACACCGATCCGGCCGGCGCGACCAACGGCAGCGACGGCACTCCCGACGCCGTTTTCGCCAAGGACATTCGCAGCGGCGTCTATTCGAACTCGGGCACGTTCCTGTCGTTCATCGGCCAGACGCACAATGGCTCCCCTGTCTATACGCCCTTCATCTTCCAGCCGAACGGGACTCTGGTGGCCCAGACGGGCACGCGCTTCGGGCGCGGATTCACGCCCGGGTTCCTCGGCGGCAATGGCGACAATTTCCGGGACGGCCGGCAGTTCGGCCTGATGCCGAAGCTGGACCGCTACAGCGCCAACCTGCTTGCCCGATTCAAGGTCAGCGAAGCCCTGGAGCCGTTCATCGAGGCAAAATACAGCCGCACGGACTCGCTGGGCAATGCGAGCGGTCCCTTCTTCACCGGAAACTCCACCGGTTCTCCGCGCGACGGGTTCCGCACTGCGAGCAATCCCTTCCTGACCCAGCAGGCGCGAAACATCATCAACGACTATTACGGTGACTATTACGACGCCAACGGCGATTATGGCGGTGACGGCATCCCCGACGCCACCCAGTTCGACCGTCGGTTCAGCATCTACCGCAACGTCGTCGAATTCGGGAACCGCGAAGAGGAAGGGCGCCGCGAGACCTATCGCATGGTTGCCGGCATTCGCGGCGACCTCGGCAACAGCTGGAATTACGAGGTTTCCGCAAATTACGGTGCCCACCGCGAGCGGACCAACATCTTCGGCAACGTCGATCTGCAGCGCTACCTGCTGGCGATCGACGCGGTCCGGGCCCCGAACGGCCAGATCGTCTGCCGCTCCCAGATCGATCCGAGCGCCGCGGTCGCTTTCGAAAACGTGGTGGTCGGACAAGAGGCCTTCGCCCAGGCGCGGCTCGCCGCCGACGTCGCCGCCTGCACTCCGGTCAACCTGTTCGGCTCCGGCAACATCACCCAGGCCAACCGGGACTATCTGCTTTCCAACTCGAGCGTGAGGGCGAAGATCAACCAGTTCGTCTTCAACGCCTTCATCTCGGGGAACAGCGGCAAGTGGTTCGAGCTGCCGGGCGGGCCGGTGGGCTTCGCCGCGGGCGTCGAGTACCGGAAGGAATCCGCTTTCTACGACCAGGATGATTTCACCCAGACCGGCCTCAGTTTCTACAACGCCATTCCGACCTGGGATAATGACGACTTCGGGGTGAAGGAGGTTTTCGGCGAAATCCGACTGCCGATCCTTCGCGACACGCCGTTCTTCCACGAGCTGACGGTGAACTTCGCGGGCCGTATCTCCGACTATAAGGGAGCCACCGGAACCGTTTACGCCTACAATGCCGGCGTCGACTGGGCCCCGGTGCAGGATCTGCGCTTCAGGGGCAATTACTCCCGCGCGGTTCGCGCTCCGAACCTGAGCGATCTGAGCTTCCCCATCTCGCAGAACTTCGCTCCGGCTCCGGCCGACCCCTGTTCGCTCAGCAACCGCAACACCACGTTGCGGCAGACGAACTGCTTGGCGCTCGGCGTGCCGGCGAACTACGACTTCACCTATCTCCAGTCGCTGGCCTATCTCTCGGGCGGCAACCCGGCGCTGAATGAGGAGACGTCCGACTCCTACACCCTCGGCGCCGTGTTCCAGCCGAGGTTCCTGCCGGGCTTCGCCCTGTCGGTGGACTATTACGACATCACGGTGAACGACGTCATCACGTCGCTGTCCGCCCAGGCGATCATCAACGCCTGCGTCGATCTTCCGGACATCAACAACCAGTTCTGCGGGCAATTCCAGCGCGCCGGCGCCGGCGGCGGTCCGCGCGGCGAGATCCAGGGCCAGATCCTGGAGAACAGCCTGGAGGTGGTTCCGCTCAACTTCGCGAAGCTGAAGGTGCGCGGAATCGATGCGGAGCTGAGCTATCGCCGCAAGCTGGGGAATATCGGCAATCTCACTACCCGCGTGGTCTACACGCGGGTGCTCGAGAATTCCTCTTTCCTCAACCCGGTTACGCCCAACTTCGGCAACAGCGCGAGAGGCGAGCTCGGCGACCCGGTTGATGCGTTCAATCTGGACATCAACCTCAAATCGGGTCCGGTCACGCTCGGATACGAGATGCGCTACCTCGGCAAGATGTCGAACGGCGCCATCGAGAACTACAATTCGTACCAGGGTCGTCCGCCGCAGAATGCCGATGCCTTCGACGTCCGCTACTACCCGGCTGTCTTCTACCACGATTTCCGCCTGGGCATCGACGCGGGCGAGCGGTTCAACTTCTACATGGGCGTCGACAACGCGTTCAACCGCAACCCGCCCTACGGCCTCAGCGGCATCGGTGCGGGCAGCGGCATCTACACGAACCGCGGCCGCTTCTTCTACGCGGGCGCCGTCGCCAAATTCTAGCGACGCCAGGACAGCAACTCATCGGCCGGGGCTTCACCGCCCCGGCCTTTTTTTGTTGAACCGGCTCGGCTCCCGGAAGAAAGGCTCCCCCGAGCCCGCAGGCAGGACGAGATGACCGAATATAGCGACGACGATGTGAGCTTCGCGGGCGCGGCCGGGCTTGAGGAGGTGCTCGCGCACGGCCGTCGCCTGCTCGACGGCGATCCACCTGCCGCCGCCGTCCAGGCTCGGGAGATATTGCGGATCACACCCGGACAGGACGATGCCCTGCGCCTGCTCGCGGCCGCGCTTCGGCGTCTCGGCCGCGAACGGGAGGCGGCGCAGGCCGACTTGCTCCTCGAGGCCGCGGCTCTGGTCAAGGCTGAGGAGCTCAACGCGGCGGAACATTTGATCCGTCCGTATCTCGATGAGAATCCCAACGATCCTGCCGCGCTCCGGCTGCTCGCCGAGATCGCGGCGAAGGTGGGAGCGCTTCCGGCCGCCGAGGAGCTGCTTCGCAAGGCGCTCGCGCTGGCCCCGACTTTCAACGGAGCGCGGCTTCACCTGGCCCGGCTGCTTTACAAGCAGGGTCATATGGCGGAGTCGCTCGCGCAATTGGACGAGCTCCTTCAGCGTGACCCATGGAATGAAGGCGCCCTGAGTTCGAAGGCAGCGACGCTGGAGCGGATCGGCGATTATGACGATTCGCTGAGGCTTTACGAAACGCTGCTGGAGCGCGCTCCGGGGCGGCCGGGAACCTGGATGAGCTACGGCCATCTGCTAAGCACCGTCGGTCGAGTCGAGGACGGCATCGCCGCCTATCGCAGGGCCGTGGAGCTTCAGCCGGATCTGGGTCAGGCGTGGTGGAGCCTCGCCAACCTCAAGACAGTGCGACTGAGCGACGACGATATCGCCGCGATGTCGTCGGCCCTGGAGAGGAGCTCAGAGGAAGGCGAGCGCCGGCTCCACCTGCATTTCGCCCTTGGAAAAGCCCTGGAAGATGCAGGCCGCTACGAGCAATCCTTCAGCGAATATGAGAAGGGGAACCGCATCAGGCAGGCGATGCTCGGCTACGACCCCGCCGAGACCACCGAACTCGTCCGGCGTTCGAAGGCCGTACTGACGGCCTCCTTCTTCGCTGAGCGGGCGGGCTGGGGTCGCCCCGACCCGGACCCGATCTTCATCATCGGAATGCCTCGGGCCGGTTCAACCCTCATCGAGCAGATATTGTCGAGCCACTCGAGCGTCGAAGGGACGTCAGAACTCCCTCACCTTCCCGCCCTGAGGCGGCGCCTGGCCGTGGAGCACGCGCGACGGGGCGGCAATCCGTTTCCAGATTTGCTTGCCGACCTGGGCACCGGGGAGCTGCGGGCGATGGGCGAGGAATATCTGGAGAGCGCCCGCCTCCACCGGAAGACCGGCAAGCCGCTGTTCGTCGATAAATTGCCCAACAATTGGGCACAAATCGGACTGATCCAACTCATCCTTCCCAACGCGAAGATCATCGACGCCCGTCGGCATCCGATGGGATGCTGCTTTTCCAACTTCAAACAGCATTTCGCCCAGGGCCAGGGGTTCACCTATTCCCTCGAGGATGTCGGCCATTATTACAGGGACTATGTCGAACTGCTCAGGCATTTCGATGAGGTGCTCCCCGGCCGGATCCACCGGGTCTTCCACGAGCAGCTGGTCGAGGACGTCGAGGGCGAGATCCGGCGGATGCTCGATTACCTGGGCTTGCCCTTCGAAGAAGCGTGCCTTCGCTTCTATGAGAACGACCGGGCGGTTCGAACCCCAAGCTCCGAGCAGGTCCGCCGCCCGATCAACCGCGAGGGCGTCGAGCGCTGGAAAGCTTACGAACCGTGGCTCGACCCGTTGAAGGAGGCCCTGGGTCCTGTCCTCGAATGCTATCCTGGCGTGCCGACGAACTGGTTGGGGTAACCGTCGAGCCTAAAGGGCCCGTCGCCCCAGCACGGGCTGCGGCGTCTTTCACCCGCGGGGATCCCGGCCTTCGCCGGGATGACGAACTTAATTGCCCGTCCCGTCCGCTTCCCACCAATATGGCGCCCGAACGCGCGTTCCGGTCACCACCTCGTTCATCGTGAGCGGATCATAGAGCCGCCCGCCGAGCATGACCCTGTGCACCTTGTCGCTGTTGCGTATGTCCGCCGTCGGATCGGCGTCGAGGACGACCAGGTCGGCGAGCTTGCCCACCTCGAGCGAGCCGACGTCGCGGGCATAGCCGAGCGAGGTCGCCGCCGCGATCGTCCCGGCGCGAAGGGCCTCGACCGGGCTCCAGCCGCCGCGGACGAACGACCACATCTCCCAATGCGGCCCGAGCCCGGCCTGCTGGCCGTGCGCGCCGATGGCGACTTGGATTCCCCGGTCGGCGAGCTTCTTCGCCTCGCGGGCGGTGTCGTCGTCGACGAAATCCTCCTCGGGCGCCATCGTCCGCCGGACGTTCTGGGCGGCAAGCAAAGTCGGCGGCGCGTGCCTCGACAGCAAGGGATGCTTCCAGACGTCCATATGCTGGCGCCAATAG